>JAABSE010000055.1 GCA_011390575.1 Sphingobacteriia bacterium | reverse complement strand
TTATATAGTGATTTTTGTATCATTCAACGATGAATTATCATCAATGTTTCACCAAAATCCTGAAGATATGAAAAAACTATACTTTACCATTGTGATTTTGCTCATAAATACAGCTACACTATTGTCGGCTGAATTTGCCGGAGGCACAGGAACAGAAACAGATCCCTACCTGGTGGAAACGGCAGCGCATCTTAATAATGTTCGACTTTATCCTGAAGCCTGGTTTCGTCAAATAGAACCTATTGATTTAATCGGTTATGCTAATTGGGAACCTATTGGAGGAAATGGAACCTCGGTTAAATTTACCGGCCATTATGACGGAGGCGGTAATACAATCAGTAATCTTACCATTAACCGGCCTGACAAACCCAATGTGGGCCTGTTTGGGCATATTGGCATGGATGATTCAGGTGCAACGACTATTTCAAATGTAAAACTGGTAGCAGTGAACGTAACGGGTGCGCGAGGCACCGGAAGCCTTGTAGGAAGAGTAACAGGCAACCAGAATACCCGCATTGAAAACTGCAGCGTATCAGGAGGCTCTGTAACGGGAGATGGCGCTACCGGAGGCATGGTAGGTTCAAACAACAGCTACCGCCTCAACGGGGCAAACGCTGAAAGTTTCAGGCCCGTTATTTATAATTGCTGGACTGATGTAGACGTTTATTTACGTTCAGTTGACTCACCTGGAAAAGATAAGTTTGGAGGTTTGGCAGGTTGCAACCAGAAAGGTCTGATCTCCAATTCATTTGCAAGAGGAAACGTTACTGCAAACAACGGAACCCGCGTGGGAGGCCTGGCTGGTTGTGTTGAATACAGAGGAATAATTATCAACTGTTATGCTACCGGAACAATAACAGCAGAAGGGGCTACCCGAACAGGAGGCCTGTTGGGATATGGTGGTGCTGGCGGACAACTTGGTATAGCAACAGATTGTTATTATATTAATACACAACCCGCAGGATCGGGTGGCACAGCCCTTACAGAGACGCAATTGAAGGATGATAGTAATTTTGCCAACTGGGATTTTATAAACATATGGGATATACTGGTAGAACAGAATGACAATTATCCTTTTTTGAGAGAAACTTCACCCAATCATACAGAATGGAAATGGCTAGGAGCAATTAATGACTCCTGGACAAATTCTGGAAACTGGAATCCATCTACGGTTCCCTCTGAGGGTTCAACTGTATTTATACCTCAATCTTCAGAGCTTACAGGTGCTAAGGCATGGCCCTCAGTGTTGGCCAATATTTCCCTGCACAAGGTTACAATGGGAAATGGAGCCCAATTAATTATTACAGGGACTAACGTTTTAGTGACTATTACAGGCTCTCTGAATTATGAGTTAGAAACTGGTAGCGCCGAAATAAAGGGTGATGGCAGTATTGTTATGGCTGGTAATGGTATGCAGGAAATCCCATCGATGATTTTCGGTAACCTGACAGTAAATAACCTTAACAATGTAAGGCTTTCGGGGGATATCTTGATAAAAGGTACTTTGAAAATGCAACAGGGTTTGCTTGATTTGAATGGCTTTGACATTGATCTGGATCAAACAGGAATACTGGATGAAAGAGAAGAAGAAAATTTTTCCTCCAGAGTTTTTGGATTGAATGGTGTAATCAGGTTAACCCGGGAATTCAACAATCCATCAGGTGAGATTGCAGGACTCGGTCTTGAAATTATCAGTTCCAGTAACCTTGGCCAAACAACAATTGAAAGAGGCCATAGTGAATTGCCCGGTAGCAGTAACTCCAAAAGTATACTTAAGTGGTTTGATATCAGTCCTGTAAATAACTCTGAACTGGAATCTACCCTCGTTTTTCATTACTCGAAAGGTGACCTGAACTTTGATGATCAGGTAAATGGGTTTTCATTGTTTAAAAAAAGTGCTGCTGATACAGAGTGGACCCATGTTCCATCAACATTAAATGCCAGCGAACAATTCATCACAGCCGGGAATGTGCAGAGTTTCAGCACCTGGACAGCCGCTAATTCTTCATCACCCATGCCCATTGTCTTGCTTTCCTTTGAGGGCGAAGCCGTGGAAGATGCAGTAGAGCTTAGCTGGACTACAGCTGCCGAGCTCAACAATGATTACTTTACCATTGAAAGAAGCCGCGATGGGGTGAATTTTACAGGGATAGGCACCCAACAGGGAGCAGGTACTACCAGCCAATTACAGTACTACTCATTTACGGATAAAGATCCTATGGCAGGAGTAGCCTATTACCGGCTCAAACAAACCGACTTTAACGGCGATTACGAATACTCAAAAATTATCAGCGTATATAGCCAGACTGTTGTGGATGAAGAAATACAATTGTTTCCCAATCCGAACAACGGACATTTTAAGGTAATTACAAGTGGTGAAAAACCCATGAAATTAAGAATTTACAATATGCTGGGGAAAATGGTATACAGCACAAACGCAGCGCCGGGGCACGTTACCAGCGTGGATATCTCCGGCCTGCAAAAGGGAATATATACTGTGATCTTTTACGGTGAGGAAATCAGCGCCCGAAAGATTCAGGTATATTAATGTTTGATTTTGGTTTTGGTGAACCTTGCCGCACAGCTGCTGAGAAGCCTCTGTGCGGTTTTTTTTGTACAGGCCTACTCCAGATCCCAATCGCCCAGCAACTCCGGGTCAATAGAATCTTTGTACAGCAAGCTGTGAACCGTATTCAGGGCACTGAGTATCCGGTTTCCCCAATGGTTTTCGAAGAGCTTCTGTAACTCTGCCACAGCACATGCCTTGCTTTGCATGGGCGCTTTCTGGTAAAGCATCACAAAATCTTTCATATCCTGGTAAATATCCGACATGTTATCGGAAAGGCTAGTGGGCTGGCTATCGAAATTGTGATCGTGCACATAATACACATCATCGTCACCAAACTTGTCGCGCAGGATTTTAAAAACCACTTCCCATTGCTCTTCATTCACAAACCGTTCGGCATATTCAGGATCTGCTTCCACCTCATCAGGCAATACCGCTCCCTTGAGGTAGAGCAGGGGGGCAATCTTCTGAAAATAAGAAAGGATTTCTTCCTTTGAGTGCTTGTCTGCTTCTTCAAAAAAAAGACAGTATTCGTGCGCCACGGTGATCATTTCTATTACCTGGCGCGAAAGGATGGGGTTATCTGTATTTTCCTGCATAATTTTTGTTTTTTGCAAAACTATGGAATTTTTTCCGTTTCGGATACCGAAAAACAGATGATTGGATTTTATAGGAATCATCATCTTGCGCTTTTATGACTGGAAAGTTTTTGCAAAAAATAATCTCATCAGGATGGATTTTACAGCCTGTTTAAATGATACTTCGCATTACAATATCAATCTCAAAAAAGCTTCTAAAACCCTAATATCAGCAACATATACAGGTGAAATAAAAAAAATGAAATTTTTGTCTTGCATGTAAAGAAAGATTTTTTACCTTTGCCAAACATTTTGAAAAACGAGCAACACAGCGTTCTTTGGCACTTTCAAAATGTTTTGCAATAAAAAAATGCCCAGGTGGTGAAATTGGTAGACACGCTACTTTGAGGGGGTAGTGAGCGCAAGCTCGTGCAAGTTCGACTCTTGTCCTGGGCACCATTTTTTTATACTTACCAGCATCAGCCCAGATGGCGAAATTGGTAGACGCGCTAGTTTCAGGGACTAGTGTACGCAAGTACGTGCAGGTTCGAGTCCTGTTCTGGGCACAAAAAAACCGCCTCAAAAGAAATTTTGAGGCGGTTTTTTTTTGATCAAAGCTTAAGATTCCAATTTTGAGCTGAGTGGAATTCCCTCTACAAAAAAAGTTGATTTTTATGGTTAACAAAACCATACGCAATCTATTGACAAGGTGATAGTCGAAAAACTCTTCGAAATATAGTGCCATTAATAGTTATTAATCAGAATCCATTATTCCGCTTCCCGCTCATAGCTACTAGTGACGGGGCCACTTCCAGTGACCCCGCCACTACTCTCTGCACTGTGGTCCGACGACTTTATGTTCGTCCGACCACTAATCAAAACTTCCAACTTCCAGCTTTTCCTTCTCGCAGGGGCACGGAGGCCCAGTTTTTAAAATCACGGGGTGATTTTTTTGTTTTCGTTGGCTCACGTTTGTTGCCGTTGCGCTGCCACCAGACGTTTGCCGTTGAATGGAGATTCATGCGCATCGCTTTTTTTAGGGTTACCCCTTTATTCTATCATAATATCGGCGCTCATGCGCCTTTAGCCTGTGCTCAAAATCCAAGTTAATCAGAATTTTGTAATCACCTGATAACAGAATATAGAGAGTCTGAAAATCAGACTTTGCAATTCCACTCAAAACTGCACTGTCCTTATCCATTGCCGTCAGTTTTAACTAACGGAATAGAAAGAGCATTTATGTTCAGGGGGTTTCAGCCCCATTTTCTGAGAAGTTATTGAAAAGCATTCCTTCATTGGGGTATACTCTGCACTGCCCTTATCTATTGCCGTCAGTTTTAACTGACGGATTAGAAAGCCTGAAAGGGACAGGGGGCTTCAGCCCCAATATGTATCATGGCAAGATTGCTGATAATCAGGTTTTTCCTTTTTTGAGTTGAATTTGCAATTCAACAATTCATGCAATTCCAGGTGTTGCTGAACAGAACAAGTCAGGGTATGACTAAAGTTCATGCCATGACTAAATATCTTCATCTTCATAACATTCAATGCTATCAAAAAAGCGGAAATACAATTTCCGCTTAGCTGAGGACGGCTTTTCCCTTACCTCGCACCACCACCCCCGGAGGCGGCTCCTCCGCCACCTCCCATGGTACCTCCGCCTCCGGCACCGGTTGAGCTGCTCATGGTTGTACCGGTAGTAGTGATGATTTTGTTTACCGTTTTTCCAAAAGAATTCATGTTTGCCTGGTGCAGAATTATCCAGTAAATATAGGCTTGGTTTCCTGTATGTTCCACATGATTGAACAATCTTTTATTAAACCCGCTACCCAATGCCAATGCAGTTCCATAAATAAGATACTCGTTGATACTTGTCTCGTCAATTTTTTTTGTTGTCGAGAAAAACTCTTTCTTTTTCAGATGCTTTCTGAGGTTTTTCCATTGCCGGTAGGCTATTTCGCCTTTTGCTGTGCGGTGATAAATGAAAAATGATCCAATCAGGAAAGCAAATGTCATCCCAAGGGGAATCAGCATCCAGGGGCCAAATAAAGCCACTGAAACTCCAAATGCAAAAAACAGTATAAAGCTTACAATCAAGCCTGCATTTCTTCCCTTTTTGCTTTCCTCATTATACCATTCTTTCTTTTTCGCTTCCTCAACAACCAGCTTTTTCCATTTCGGGAAAAATGACTGCATACGGGAACTTTTCTTTTTAATATATTTCAAGCTGACTTGATCCTGAATTGGAGGAAGATCAACAAACAAAAAGTCCAACAACTTTTTTTCAAAGGCTTTTAGTTCTTCCTGTTTTTCTTCATAATATTTTCTGTTTAAAGACAATAATGCGTTATTTTTTTCTTCATCCCTGATGGTTATAAACCCTCTGTAGGCAAGATGAAACAAAGTGGATACCAGCGCGTTTGCGACGATGCTTGTTTGAAAGTAGAGATAGGAAACAAGAGCCGGCAAATCCTTGTCCGGGAGTTGTGAAAACTTTTCTTCCTTATCTCTGATAAAAGGTTTTTTATGGTATTTTCTGTAGAGCCATACCCAGAAAAGCAAAACCAGCAGGGCCAATGGTATAGCCATTTGGCGTCCCAGCTGAAATCGTTCTTCCATGCGCCTCTCTTTTTCAATGGCTTCCGTGCGCCTTTGATTGGCTTCCTCTACCAGGCGGGAGGTTTCGGCTAGTACTTCATCTCTGATCAATCCCGGTACAACTGGCATTAAAGAAAAGGCTTCCATAGGATACAAAGCTCTGATTTCAAGATAGCTGTGACTGGGCAATTGTTCAAGTTCTATTTCAACCCTACCGTTTTCCTTTATCGATGATACAGCCTCAAACGATCCATGTACCCAATGGGCGGGTTCTCCTTCAGGCAGGGGAGAAGGTGGGATAATTTGGGCCCGGATGTCGAATATGGGCTGGGTCCATTCATCTGAAATGATTTGATAATAGAGCAACACCGCATCTTCATACCGTTCAACAGCACCTTTCGCCTCAAACTGAATTGTAAAAGTACGAGTAGTGTCAACAGCATCCACAAAAATGCGAACTTCCACATTATTTTGCTTCTCGTCTATCATGTAGGTTCCGGGAGACTCGCTGTCAGACAAAGGATAGGGTTCTCCGTTTTCCAGCACTCTGAAGTTGCTGAATGTTGCCTTACCCTCAAGAGGAAAGCTACGAAATACTTCGGAAAACTTCCCCTTGAAAGTAAATTCACGGTGCTCCTCCACCAGCATGGTTCCATCCTCCTGTAACTGAATGTTTACTTCCAGTGCACTCATGGTGAAACTCCTTGCATGAGAATGAAAAGAAATAAAGCCAGTTAACAGTATAGCCGATATTAATTTTACAAAAAGCGTATTGTGACGTATCATAATAGATATTTATTGTGTTATAATCTGAAGTTACAGTATTACACTTTAACGAATATAAGGAAAATATTGTTACCGTGGCGAGCTAAGATTCGCCACCTGATGATCATTACCCTGCCCGGTCGGGACTCTAAGTTCCCGTCCGGGCTAAGGCAATGCTATTCTTTTTAGTCTGGAGGCAGCAAAAAAGTCGCCACCGGACTATACAGTTGAACCGAACCATGACAAAAAGTTTGTTTTTTGCATGATATCGTATGCAGGGGTGCTGACCCTCGGTTGATAAAATAAATTATCTGAAGATATTTCCGGTGTTTTTTATATATTGCAGTGGAAAGAAAGTAAAAAGCCACCGACCGTTAACATCGCTTTAAATCCGGCAGAAATGGATAAAAATGAACCTGAATATAATAACCTTAGAAACCAAAACACCATGAAGCCTTATATTCTTGCTGAAAGCCATTGGGACGTTCTTAAGAATGAAAAAATTGAGCTGGCAGTTTTACCCTGGGGTGCTACTGAAGCCCACAACTATCATTTACCTTACGCTACTGATAACATTGAAGCAGACTTCCTTGCAGCTGAATCGGCCCGCCTGGCATGGGAGAAGGGGGCAAAGGTGATGGTTTTGCCTACCATTCCCTACGGAGTAAACACCGGTCAGCGCGATGTATATCTCGATATCAATATAAACCCCGGCACACAACTAGCCATTCTTTCTGACATTATTGACGGGTTGAACCATCAGAAAATTTTCAAACTGTTGATTCTGAACAGCCATGGAGGCAATGAATTTAAACCAATTCTCAGGGAGCTGGGTGTAAAATATCCTGCGATGTTTTTGTGTGTTTCCAATTGGTACCAGCATGATGTTAAATCCACATATTTTGAAGAGGCGGGAGACCATGCCGGTGAAATGGAAACCAGCCTGATGCTGCACTTGCGACCCGATTTGGTTTTACCACGCGAAAAATGGGGTACAGGGAAAGAGAAAAAGAACAAAATCAAAGCATTCTCTGAAGGGCTGGTCTGGACTGAACGTAAATGGACGCAGGTAACTAACGATACCGGAATCGGGAATCCCAGGGCGGCGACCAAAGAAAAGGGGCTAAAGTATTTCCGTGATTTAACCCAAAAATTAGGTGACATGATGTGGGAATTGTGCAAGGCAGATGCCGATGATTTGTATGAGTAATTTTTCTCTGCCCCGTCCATCCCGCTGGGTATTAAAAATAATGCAGGGGATATTTATGTCTTTCTTTTATCCCTGATTTCGGCTATATTCTGCTGATCAATTTCCCTACTTTTAGGGATTGACAGATAATTCTCTTGACTGTACTTTTGTATCGTCATTAAAACTCTTTCAAAAAGTTAGTATAAAAAAATCACAAGTTAATTCCAATTCCAGAAAAAACACCCCCGTAATGCCAAAGCATTACGGGGGTATTTTTTACATGTTTACTTGATGCAGTTTAAAGCTTTCCTTTAAGAGTTGTAAGCTGTTCTTCCAGCACCTTGATTTTCGAATCAGCATCGGCTTGCTTCTTCTTTTCGATGGCAACTACACTTTCCGGTGCATTATTGACGAACCTTTCGTTGCCCAACTTTTTCATAACGGCAGCAAGAAATCCTTTTTGATATTTGATTTCCTGCTCAATTTTGGCTATTTCACCTTCAACATCGATATCCTGTGATACCGGCACATAAAACTCAGTGGTTTTGATAATAAAATTGAAGGCATCCAAAGGCTTCTCCGTCACGTATTCAATTTTGCCCAGATTGCAAAGTTTGCTTACCAGGTCGTCAAAAGTAGTATCGGGGGCGTCCTCATTGTTTTTACGGATGAGCAAATCGATGCTGTTTTTTTGAGCGATTCCCTTTTCCTGCCGCAGGTTTCTGATGGCCATCACAGCCTGTGAGGCAAAGTCAAAGCGTGTCAGCAATGCTTCATCAATAGCCCCGGGTTTGGGTGTCATAGCAATCATGATGCTTTCGGGTTCTTCTTCTGTGCGAATATGCTGAAAGATTTCCTCGGAAATAAAAGGCATAAACGGATGCAATACTTTCAGCAATCGGTTGAAGAAACTGATGGTTTGATCATAGCTTTTGCGGTCGATAGGTTGCTGGTAAGCCGGTTTTATCATTTCCAGGTACCAGGAGCAGAAATCATCCCAGATAAGCTTATAAACGGCCATCAGAGCGTCTGTCATGCGGTATTTTGAAAAATGGTCTTCAATCTGTACGAGCGCTTTGTTGAAACTGGCTTCAAACCACTCAACAGCAACCTTGCTGCTTTGGGGTTGGGCCAGGTTTTCATCAATTTCCCAACCCTGGGTAAGGCGGAAAGCATTCCAGATTTTGTTGCAGAAGTTTCGTCCCTGCTCACAAAGGTTTTCTTCAAAAAGCAGGTCATTGCCGGCAGGAGCCGAAAAGAGCATTCCCACCCTTACCCCGTCAGCACCATACTGGTCAATCAAATCAAGTGGATCAGGCGAATTGCCTAATGATTTCGACATTTTCCGACCTTGTTTATCTCTTACTATACCGTGCAGATATACATTCTTAAAAGGTATCTCTTTGCGGTATTCCAGACCTGCCATGATCATACGGGCCACCCAGAAAAACAAAATCTCGGGCGCTGTTACCATATCATCGGTGGGATAGTAATATTTAATGTCTTCGTTGTCGGGTTTGTTGATGCCATCAAAAACAGAAATGGGCCACAACCAGGAGCTGAACCAGGTATCAAGAACATCTTCATCCTGCTTGAGTTCTTCGATGGAAAGGGTACTGTGGTATTTTTCACGGGCCACCTTCAGCGCTTCTTCGGCAGTTTCTGCTACAACCACTTCTCCGGTGGGCAGATACCAGGCAGGAATGCGATGACCCCACCAGAGCTGACGGCTGATGCACCAGTCGCGAACATTCTCCATCCAGTGACGGTAAATGTTCTTCATCCTCGGGGGATAAAATTTGATGGTGTCGTCCATTACCACATCAAGAGCGGGTTTGGCCATATCTTCCATTTTCATAAACCACTGCAAGGAAAGTTTAGGCTCGATTACCTCATCGGTACGTTCTGAGTATCCGATGTTGTTGGTAAGTTCCTCCACTTTCACCAGGTAGCCTTTTTCTTCCAGTTCTTTGGCGATTTTCTTTCTTACTACAAACCGGTCCTCGCCGATATACATTTCTGCCTTTTCATTGAGTGTGCCGTTGTCATTGAAAATATCAATGGTAGGCAGGTGGTGTTTAATTCCCAGGTTGTAGTCGTTGATATCGTGCGCCGGAGTAACCTTCAGGGCCCCTGTACCAAACTCACGGTCTACGTATTCATCAAAAATGAAAGGAATGGGCCGGTTAATCAGTGGCACGAGAGCCTTTTTGCCTTTGAGGTGCTGAAACCTTTCATCTTCAGGATGCACACAAATGGCTGTATCACCCAGGATGGTTTCCGGTCGGGTGGTGGCAATGGTTACATACTCATCTTCCGTGCCTTCTATCAGGTAACGCAGGTAATAAAATTTCGACTGAACCTCTTTGTGAATTACTTCTTCATCAGAAAGAGCGGTAAGGGCTTTGGGATCCCAGTTTACCATGCGAACGCCCCGGTAAATGAGCCCTTTGTTATACAAATCCACAAAAGTTTTTATTACTGATGTAGAAAGGGTTTCATCCATTGTAAAAGCTGTACGATCCCAGTCGCAGGAAGCACCCAGTTTTTTCAGTTGCTCCAGGATGATACCGCCGTGTTTTTCCTTCCATTCCCAGGCATGATCGAGAAATTGCTCTCTGCTCAGGGTGTTTTTATCGATTCCTTCTTCCCTGAGTTTATTTACCACCTTGGCTTCGGTGGCAATGGAAGCATGATCAGTTCCGGGTACCCAGCAGGCATTTTTTCCCAGCATACGTGCACGCCGAACAAGTACATCCTGTAAGGTATTGTTGAGCATGTGCCCCATGTGCAGTACTCCTGTTACGTTGGGTGGCGGAATGGTTATACAATAAGGTTCTCTGTCGTCAGGTGCGGACTTAAAATAGCCCTTCTCCATCCAGTGTTTGTACCATTTTTCTTCTGTTTGCTTTGGAGTGTACTGCTTGGGAAGTTCCTTCATGATTGATTATCGGTTAATATTAATATTAGGGGTTTGTCTTTTATAATTATTTGGCTATCCGTAAGAACCGGAAAAGAAGGCATTGATCTCAAAAAACGTGCTTCTTTAACTCCTTCTTAAACAACCCGCAAAGATAATCAGATAATTATTTTTTTCAGACTCTAATTCCATATTAACTTTGAATCAACAAACCGGCACATACTTTTTTAGTAAAATCGAGGTTATTTATTTTGTGTTGATTTTCTTTGTAAAGAATTAAGATTGTACTGTATTAAAATTGTAACTATATGAACCATTCGTTTTTATCCTTGGGTATTGTAAAAATCACTTTCATTGTATTGTTGTCCTTTAATCATGTGATGGCTCAGGAAAGAGATCCTATGCATTTGCAGGATTTTGACGGGTTTTCCAATGCAGAATATGAAGCTTATCTTACCGAAGATGGCTGGCCGGCAGAAAAACTAAATACGGGAAAAGATGCTGACTACCTGTCAGATGATGAGAAGAATCTTATCCTGGCCATGAATCTTACCCGCTATGATCCTCCTAAATATGCTCAGTTGTATGTTTATCCGCGCCTGCAATACTTTGATAATGCCTTGTTTCGTTTCCCTGGCCGAACGCCGCAAAGAACCCGCGAAGGTATAGAAGCCGTTAGGGAGTTATATCTTGAATACCTGGAAACAGAACCATTACCACTGTTTTATCCTTCGGAAGGATTGAGCAGAGCCTCGAAAGACCACGCAGAGTATATGAAAAATACCGGCTCGGCCAGTCATGAGGGAATGGGAGGGATGAGTGAACGGGCATCCCGGCGCGGCCAGTGGGTAAGTGGTTTGGCTGAGAATCTGCATTGGGGCACTTCCAATGCACATGAGGCCATAATGAGTCTGATGATTGATGATGGGGTGAAAAATCGTGGTCACAGAAAAAATCAGATGGATCCTTCTTACCGGAAGGTTGGTGTTGCCATCGAAGATCATCCGCGTATGCGCCGGTCATATGTGATTAATTTTGCTGTGGATTTTATTGAGAAGGAATAGGGGACATTTCCCGGACTTTACGAAGGCAAAACAATAAAATGGGCTGAATAAAGGTTGCCAGAAATTGGCGTTTTTATTCAGCCCATATTCTTTAATCAGGCTATTACTTGTTTTTCAAGGGTTACACATCAAATGCATCCGGATCTGTCTTTTTAAGAAAAATCCCCCCTATTAAACCTATCAAAACGCCTTGTATAGCTCCACCCAAAATACTCATCATAAACAGGGCGTAGGGTTTAACCATCCAGTATTGCATTTTCAGAATACCTTGTGCCATTTCATAGTCAATGTCGGGGTTGCTGCGGTATAATCGTCTTTCTGCCTCAAGGCGGGCTTCTTCCACAAGTTCAGGAGAAATATAGCCGTACAATATAAATGTAAAAGCTCCGGTTATAATTCCAACAAAAAGTCCTACTATAACACTGTATCCCACCACTTTTCCATAACTGATGTAGCCTCCAAGTGTTTCATTGCGATAATTGATTACTGCGTAAATTATACCTCCGATAATGATGGCATAGGATATCCATGAGCCTACCTTGTTCTGCATATTTCCTGTGAGGTACATGATAAGGCTGAGAATTATCAGCGCGGCAGAAATAATAAGTGAATGATTGATGGCAGGTTTAAGCATGCCAGCCGGTTTCCTGGTTTCAGAATTTTCCATTTTTTAAGGTATTAATGAATGATTATTTAATGCAGGGCTATTCCCTGGGCAAATACGAAGCAAAAATAATACTTTTAGACATACTCCATATTTGTTGTGGAAAAGTTTTTACTTTTAACTGATATTGCCATTGTGGAAAGATCAATGAGACGAATAATTTCAAAAAAATATTTAAGTATTACTTGTGGGGTCGGCAATTTTTTATACTTTTGCACTCGCAAGTCTGGTACGACCAGCTCCTGCTGAACTCCCCCAGGACCGGAAGGTAGCAAGGGTAGGCGGTCGTAGCGGTGCGATGCCGGGCTTGCTTTTTTTATGCCATTTGATTTTATACATTCCTTAAAACATATCCTATGAAGTTTTTTATTGATACAGCCAACCTTGATCAAATCAGGGAAGCCAATGATTTTGGTATTCTTGACGGCGTAACTACCAATCCCTCTTTGATGGCTAAAGAAGGTATAAAGGGCCATGACAAAGTGATGCAGCATTATGTGGATATCTGTAATATCGTTGATGGTGACGTGAGTGCAGAGGTCATTGCTACCGACTTTGAAGGCATTGTCAGGGAAGGGCATGCACTGGCTGAACTTCATCCGCAGATTGTAGTAAAAGTTCCCATGATCAAAGATGGAATCAAAGCGATTCGCTATTTTACCGAAAAGGGGATTAAAACCAACTGTACGCTGGTATTCTCTGCCGGACAAGCTTTGCTGGCAGCAAAAGCAGGAGCTACTTATGTAAGTCCGTTTATTGGCAGGCTTGACGATATTTCTTTCGACGGAGTGGAACTGATTCAGCAAATTGTAAACATCTATACCATTCATGGATTTGAAACAGAAGTGCTTGCCGCAAGTATTCGCAACAGCATGCACATCATCAAATGTGCTGAAGCAGGTGCAGATGTGGTTACCTGTCCCCTGGAGCCTATTCTGGGTCTTCTCAAGCACCCGCTTACAGATTCAGGGTTAGAGAAATTTCTGGCCGATCACAATAAATAAACCCTCCCGTTTTATAAAGACTTTTGAAAGTCACTAAAATACCTTGCAATAAGCGTGTTTTAGTGGCTTTTTCTTTTTATTTTCGCAAGGATAAAACCAATGGGCAAATTCGCTCTTTCCATTGACCATAAAAAGGGGGTAGAGAAAACCGGATAGTTGGGTGCTCTATGCTGCCTCTCATGCAACAATGAGACAGTTTGCTTGTTATATGTTAACATTTATAACCAAATAGTATTTGATTAATTCCGGAAAATCATGGGAAAAAAGATTTTATTCTTGCTTGTAATCATTTTGATGGGAGTGTCTTCCTCCTTCTCCTCTCGCGAAGACCGGGTTAGCCGGCTTATTGACGAAAACCCTGACAAGGAGTTTCTGATATTTAAATTCGATATTAAAGAGCAGATAGCCGCACCGGCCTTGCGACGCACCCAGAGAGCCTTTGAAGCTGCAGATACGCTGGGAGCGGACGTTATACTTATACACATGAATACCTACGGTGGACAGGTAGATATTGCTGATTCCATTCGCACAAGAATAATGCAATCCAAAATTCCTGTTATGGTATTTGTTGATAACAACGCCGCATCAGCAGGAGCACTCATTTCCATTGCCACAGACCGCATTTACATGCGCCCGGGTGCCAATATAGGTGCTGCAACGGTAGTAGATCAATCGGGAGAAGTGGTTCCCGATAAATTTCAGTCTTACATGCGCTCAATGATGCGCTCTACAGCTGAAGCCAAAGACAGAGATCCGGATATTGCCCAGGCTATGGTTGATCCGTCTATTGAAATCGATGGAGTAATAGATGAAGGTAAGGTACTTACCTTTACCTCTTCCGAAGCTATGCGCTGGGGATTTTGCGAGGGAATGGCCGAGAATATTGAAGAAGTTATTGAGCTTGCAGGATTCGGGAACTATACCCTGGTAGAACAAAAGCTCACCGGAATGGACAAGATTATCAACTTCATGATTCATCCTATTGTAAGTGGGTTGCTGATTATGCTTATTCTGGGTGGAATCTATTTTGAACTGCAGACCCCCGGTGTTGGATTTCCGATACTTCTGGCAGCATCTGCTGCGTTGTTATATTTTTCTCCTCTCTATCTTGAAGGACTGGCATCGCACTGGGAGATCATAATTTTTGTGCTGGGTATCGTGTTGGTAGCAGTAGAGATTTTCGCCCTGCCAGGATTTGGTGTGGCAGGAATAACAGGTATTGTGTTCATGATTTCCGGTTTGGCCCTGGCCATGGTAGGAAACCAGGGGCCTGATTTTACAGGTGTTCCTTTAGGTGAAGTAGGGCAGGCTTTCCTCATTGTTATTATTGCTTTTTTTCTTTCGCTGTCCTCCTCTTTTTATCTGGGAGCCAAACTGATTACATCTCAGGGTGTTGTAGGAAATACATTATCTCTCAATACAATCCAGGATACCCTGGCAGGTTATTCTTCTATAAATGTGAAAATGCGCGATTTGATGGGGAAAAGCGGGCAGGCTTACACAATTCTTCGCCCCAGCGGAAAGGTTGAAATTGATGATGAGGTGTATGATGCTACTGCACTTACCGGTTACATAGAGAGGGGAGAACCCGTGAAAGTTGTCAAATATGAAACATCTCAGGTTTTTGTTGTGAAAGTTAAAAAAGAAGAAGTATGAAAAAGGAACAGATTCTCAATGGTAACGTATACCTTGAAGTGTCAATGGGTGATATTGTGATGCAAAAAGATATGGATGCCATTGCCAATGCTGCCAACGCTTTTTTAAGGGTTGGGGGAGGTGTGGCCGGTGCCATTCACAAAGCCGCAGGACCTGAACTGGAAAAAGAGGCCATGACAAAAGGTCCAATCAATCCCGGACAGGCAGTCATTACCAAAGCTTATAACCTGCCTAACAAACACGTGATACATGTATTGGGACCTGTTTATGACAGGGATATTCCCCATGATAAACTCCTGGCTGATTGCTATTCCAATGCTTTGGATTTATGTGAAAAGCATCAACTCACCAGCATCGCTTTTCCTGCCATCTCAACGGGAGTATTTGGGTATCCTGTTGAAGAGGCCGCCCCGGTAGCTTTGAAGGCAATTTATGCCAAAATGCCTGTATTGAATTCTGTAAAAAGAATCAGACTGGTAATTTTCAACGAAAGAGACTATGACAGTCACATTAAGGCCCTAAAAGAACTTTAATCTACTTTTCAGAAAATCAATAAAGCATGTTTTATCACTCTCATATTTCACCATTGTACACTGATTTATATCAGCTCACAATGGCACAGTCCTATTTTCTCAACAGAATGCATACCCTGCCCGCCGGGTTTGATTATTTTTTCAGGAAAATTCCTTTTAAAGGCGGATATGTTGTTTTTGCAGGACTTCAGGAGTTTCTGCAATTTATCAAAGACATGAGATTCAGGGAATCAGACCTTGACTTTCTGCGTGAAAATGGTTTTGACAATGACTTCCTCGATTACCTTAAAGACTTTTCGTTTAAAGGCAACATATCGGCAGTGCGTGAGGGCGATGTAGTATTCCCCTTTGAGCCGGTAGCCAGAATAGAAGGAAGTTTAATGGAAACCCAGCTCATTGAAACCCTCATGCTGAATATTCTGAATTTTCAGTCACTCATTGCTACCAAAGCAAGCCGCATAAGATTTGCGGCAGGTAACGCAGTACTGAGTGATTTCGGTCTCAGAAGGGCTCAGTCCTTTGGGGGAATGCAGGCCTCACGGGCAGCCATCATAGGTGGTTTTAACAGCACCTCCAATGTTCTGGCCTCCCAACGGTACAAAATTCCCCATGCCGGAACCATGGCACACAGCTTCATAGAGAGCTTTGGAGATGAAGAATCAGCTTTCCGTGCCTATGCCAAATCATTCCCCGACAGCTCTGTTTTTCTGGTAGACACCTATAACACCCTTTCCAGCGGCGTCCCTAAAGCAATCAAAGTAGCCAAAGAAATGAAAAGTAACGGACACAGTTTGAAAGGGATTCGTCTGGACAGTGGTGACCTTGCTTACCTCTCTAAAAAAGCAAGAGAGATGCTGGACTACGATGGCCTTGAAGATGTGAAAATTGTGGTTTCCAACCAACTGGACGAATATGTAATCAAAAGTTTGCAGGAACAAAAAGCACCCATCGATATTTTTGGAGTGGGTACGAGTATGGTTACCGGAAAGCCTGAAGGAGCATTGGATGGAGTGTACAAACTGGCTTTTGTTGATAACAAACCTGTTCTTAAAATATCTGACAACCTGCAAAAAACCACCCTGCCCGGGAAAAAGAGAATTCTCAGGTACTTTGACAGGGATGGGTTATTTATGTGCGATGCCATTGTAATGGCCAATGAAGTTGACCCTGTAATTATGATCAATCCTTTTGAAAGACATAAGTCTATGGCTCTGGAAGGATTTAAATGTGAGGAACTTTACTACACAGCCATGAAAAATGGCGAAATTATGGGCAAACAGGAATCGCCCGCTGAAATAAATGAACGTCTGAAAATGCGTCTAAATCTGCTGCCTGCTGAACATCAGCGTTTTGATTTTCCTCATATCTACAAGGTGGGGATCAGTGAGAAATTGCTGAAGATCAGAGATGAAGTGCTTTCGAAGCATAAATAGGATTAGGGTGTTCGAATTCATTGGAATTTTTACTTTTTCGGGTATTCCACACAGCAAACTATATTTAAACAATAAATCAATTGACTATGAAGGCTTTAATTCTTGTGGATGTTCAATATGATTTTCTGCCGGGAGGAGCACTCGCTGTACCAAACGGCGACCAGATTATCCCGGTATTAAACCAGATACAGGAGAAATTTCCGCTTGTTGTAGCCACCCAGGACTGGCATCCATCCTCTCATGGGAGCTTTGCCTCCAATCATGATGGAAAACAACCGTTCGATAAAGGAGAACTTGCAGGAATGGAACAGATACTCTGGCCGGACCATTGTGTGCAGGGGCAAAAAGGAGCTGAATTATCCAAAGCGCTTAACACGTTGAAAGTTGAAGCCATCTTCCGCAAAGGAACAGATCCTGAAATTGATTCTTACAGCGGATTTTTTGACAACGGAAAGAAAAAATCTACGGGCCTTGCTGACTATCTGAAGGGTAGGGGAGTTGAAGAGGTTTACCTGGGAGGACTTGCCGCCGATTTCTGTGTGGCATTTACGGCTCTGGATGCCATTGAGCAAGGCTTCAGACTCAATCTGATAGAAGATGCCACGAGGCCTATTGATGAGGATGGCTGGGAAAAAATGAAAAGCAGTATCAAAGAAAAGGGAGGAAAATTTATTACCTCTGCAAATCTTTAGTTTCTATTGCTTAACAATTTCTTCTCATAATGCGCATTCGAAACCTTACTGTATCCAATTCACGACTTGCTGAAGGCAGCTACCATTTCTTTCATATTCTGAAATCGATTGAACTGGGAGAAAATGATTCCTGGTTTGTAATGCAGGATCCCCTGGGCTACAAAGTACTTATGCCTGCAGGGTTTTACGAAAAATATGGGTTTCAGCCCGGACAGAAGGTAAAATGCCGGGTTGACAGGATCAATTGTAGCGGGAGGATGTTTCTGGAACCCATGCACCCTCATTATACAGAAGGAGAGGTGTACAGTTTTCAGCCTGCGGGTGAGGGAAAGCAAAAAAGCATTACCGGGGATGAAGAATTCTTCTTTCGGGTCAAAGATTTACTGGGTTATGAATGGAAGGTACGGGTTAACTCACGGGAACAAATCCCTGATATGCAACAACAAGTCAGGTGTCGCCTGAACAGAATAAAGAAAGGAAAACTTCATTTATCACTTGAAAATGATGTTTCCCAAACCGGAACACTGGAAACCGGGAAATCCTATGATTTTCTGATATCCGATGAAAAAATCAATCCTGACGATGGTTTGAAATATTTCATTTTGACAGCTCCTGACAGAAGCAGGCACGTGCTCAAAAAAAAGTATTATCTGCATTATGGTTTGAAGAAAGGTCAGCAAATACGCTGCAGGGTGGATAAATTTACCGGGGAGGGATATTATTTCCTGGAACCTGAAAATCCATGGTATAAGGAAGGAAAAACCTATGCCTTCAAACCCCTGGAAATTCATAAATTAAACTTCTCAGATGGGACTATAGAGGATGTACTGGTGCTGGATGACCCGCACGGAGAACCTATCAAGCAGTTTATTGACTCTGGGGAGGTGGAAAAGTTACAAAACAGGGATATTGTGAACTGCCGCGTGCTTCGTATAAGAAAAAGCAGGATTGAACTGGAAGTTATCTGAATACCAGCTCTTTTACTGCTGTCTTACCCACTTCCTGGTTAATTTTTTCTGTAATTTTCGTTCTGGCCATGGAAAGCTCCTCCCTTAAAGGAGCAGACCGAAGGTAAACCGTAAGAACATTGTTCTTAAATACAGTTTTTTCTGTAAGGCTTTGTATCTGAGAGCCCATAACTTTTCCCCAGGCAGCATTTATCTTTACTTCCGTTATTTTATCTTCAATCTTGTAGGCCTTGATGAACTGCTGTATGACTTCGCCCAGACTTTGTTCGTTGGATTTTCTCATGGATTCTTACTATTATTAATCGTATTAGTTTTTATTCATCTCCGAAATCTCTGACCGAAGCCACCATTCCCTGTTGAATGTCAAACATCCGGCAATGAATGTTTACTTTTTGTAAAATACTTTCCAGACGCTCTGTATGCGTATCGGTAATGAAAACCTGTCCATACTCCTCGCCACTTACCATATTAATGAGCAACGAAACCCGGTTGGGGTCAAGCTTATCAAAAATATCATCAAATAACAAAATGGGCTTCAGCTTCTTTATCTCCCTGATAAACTGGTATTGTGCAAGCTTGAGGGCTATAACATAGGTCTTTTGCTGACCCTGGCTGCCAAATTTCTTCAGCGGCTGTCCGTTGAGCAAAAATACCAGGTTATCTTTATGAATGCCCGTGCTGGTATGCTGTATGGCAAGGTCTTTTCGGCGCGATTCCTTCAGCAATGTTTCAAAAGTAGAATCATTCAAAGCTGACTCGTATTGAATATCGGGTTCTTCTCCGTTGCCGCTGAGCTGGCTGTGGTTGCGCGTAAAAACCTCCCTGAAACTATCAAAAAATATTTTTCTTTGCTCATTGATGAAGGTGCCGTTGATGATAAGCTGTTCATCCCATATATCCAGACTGACCTCATCAAAATATCTTTTCTCTGCAAACAATTTCAAGAGGCTGTTGCGTTGCAGCAGGGCCTTGTTGTAGTCCATCAAACGATAAAGATATTCCTTATTGTATTGAGAGATGACACCGTCTACAAACTTCCGCCGGTCTTCGCTGCCTCCGAGTATCAGTTGCACATCGCCGGGATAAATCAATACCAGGGGATAAGAACCTATATGGTCCGACAAGCGGTCATATTCCTTTTTATTGCGCTTGAAAACTTTCTTCTGTCCTCTTTTTACACTGCAATACAATTCATCGGAAGAACCGTTTACCTGGTACTGGCCCTGGATGATAAAGAATTCTTCATCAAATAAAATATTGTGTATGTCAGAAGCATTGCTGAAGCTCTTGCAAAAGGAAAGATAATACACCGCATCAAGTATATTGGTTTTACCGGTTCCGTTGTTACCTGTAAAACAGTTGATGCCGGGCACGAAACCAAAGCTTGCCTGCTGGTAATTTTTAAACTGAAGCAACGATAGGGAGTGAATATGCATAGGGTTAACGTAAAGGGCAAAGTTACAAAATTACGGGTGTTTTATGCCATAAGATTGCCAGGTTGGTTTTAGGATGAACTATTAATGAACCGAGCCATGACAATACTATTGACACACACGCGGATGATTATAATTCGCAGCATGGCATAACATGCAGTCATAGTATTGTTGGCGATTTATCCCGCTTTTCGCGGGAGCTCTCCCACTTGAGCGGGAACCAATTAAAAAAAAATATGTACAGATGAAAGTTTAAAAGAATATATTTACTAAGCCTGAAAGAAATTCCTAAATTTGCCGTTGAGAACTTAATTAAAATTATTCTTATAACCCATCAAATTCAAATTCAATCAAAATTATTAACCAAACAAAACAGTTATGAAAAGATTTACATTTTTTAGTTTAATGATGTTGTTTGCTGCAGGCATCTTGTTGTCAGGCCATAGTAGCGTAATGGCAACCGATGTAGCCAACATTGGTGAACTGCGCGAACAGCCTATTGATGAAACCGAGTATGTAGTAACCGGTGAAGTTGTCATAACCCATATGCATGGACAACGAAATCAGAAATATATTCAGGATGATACCGGAGCCATCGTTATTGATGATCCCGATGGTATTATTACCACCGAATATAATTTGTATGATGGCATCACAGGTATCTCCGGAACACTTAGTGTATACCAGAATTTGTTACAGTTTACCCCTACCGCAGATCCTGGTCCTGCAACATCCACTGACAATGTTATTGAGCCGCTTCTGATAACCCTTGATGAAATATTACCCTCTCATCAGGCCATGCTCATCAGGGTGAATGGTGTAGAATTTACCGGTGGTCCTGAGACTTTTACTCCAAGTACCAATTATGATATTGCTGATGCTTCCGGTACTGGTCTTTTGCGTACTCCTAGTCAAAGTGCAGAACTGGACTATTTTGGCACTGACGTGCCTGTGGGCAATAATGATATGCTGGCACTTGTTTCTCAATTTGGCGATGTGATGCAGATCTTTCCCAGGTCTCTGACAGACTTTTACCCAGATGGGGTACCTGCTTATTCTGTAACTTTTTCCGTTTTAGATGAAAACAACGATCCTATCACGGATGCTGTAGTTACATTTGATGGCCAAACTCTGCCTGCAGGCGAATATATGATTGAAGAGGTTGATGCCGGTGGCTATGACTATAGTGTAGAAAAAACAGGATTTTATACCCGCAACGGGCAAGTAGCGGTAAGTGGTGACGATGTAGTTGTTACGGTAATTATGGTAGCAGTTGATCCCAATGCCGTTGACAACTTCCCATGGACAGAAGACTTTGAAGGCGACTTTCCCCCTGCTGTTTTTAATCATTATGCCTATGGTGCAGGTGGCTGGGCTACAGCCGAGCCTGGCTATGAAGGAGGACAAACTGCATTTCATGCTTTTTCAGCTGATTATGCTGATTCATGGTTGGTAAGCCCGCAAGTACAATTACCAGAAGATCAAGGCATGCTTCTGAATTTTTTCCAGAGAAACAGCTTTATGGTTAATTATGAAGAAGGAGTAAGTCTGAGCGCGGTTATGATCTCAACCGGAAGCGGAAACCCCGAACATGAAGAGTTTGAAATGGTTTACGAATCAGCTTCGGGCATTGAAGATTTTTCTGAGCGTACTGTTAATCTGGGTGATTTTGCAGGAGAGGTTGTATACATTGCTTTTGTTTATAAAGGAGAAGCGTCTCATAACTGGTACGTAGATAATGTAACCATCGAAGAAGCCCCCAGTGCCATTGAAGTCAGCAATATTGCTGAACTTTATGATATGGAAACCGGAGACCTTATTTATTTTATTACAGGTGAAGCTGTGATTACCCATATGCATGGACAGAGAAATCAGAAATATATTCAGGACGACACCGGAGCCATTGTAATAGATGATCCTGATGGTATAATTACTACCGAATATAACTTATATGATGGAATAACGGGTATTTCAGGAACACTAAGCGTTTATAACAATTTGCTTCAATTTTCACCTACCGAAGACCCTGGTCCTGCAACCTCCACTGATAACACTATTGAGCCTCTGCTGTTAACCCTGGCCGATTTACAACCTGAACATCAATCCATGCTCATTAGGGTGAATGGAGTTGAATTTACCGGTGAAGAGGAGACTTTTACACCCAGTACAAGTTTTGACATTGCAGATGCTTCTGGTTCCAGTGTTTTGCGCACTCCCAGTCAAAGTGCAGAACTGGATTATTTTGACACCGCCGTGCCTGAAAGTGCCATTGACCTGGTGGCTATGGTTTCTCAATTTGGCGATGCTATGCAGATTTTCCCCCGATCGCTGGCTGACTTTCTCGAACCCAACTCTGTTCAGGAGTTCGAAGCAGCAGGATTCACTGTTTATCCTAATCCTGCCCGTGATGTTGTTACCATTAACGGAGAGAATACCATTGATGAAGTGAAAATTTACAGCATTAATGGCCAGCTGGTTCAGCAACAAACTGTCAATGGTCAGCAGGTTAGCATTCAAGCAGAAGGCCTGAAAACAGGCATATATATTGTGCAAATTGTATCTGGCTCTACAGTAATGAATTACAAACTGCAAATTCAGAAATAAGCTGACAGATATCTATCGGTTTGTCCGGTAGTCATTCTTTAGAATTATTCAAAAGGGAGTTTACAACTATGTAGGCTCCCTTTTTTGGTACCCCTACATTTCATAATGTTTAAAATTATCAACCCTTTTTCCTTAAGGATAGAAGCCAACTACGATATTCAGCTGCCCTGTGTTCCTTTTCAGGCAGGATGGTAGTAGTCCTTTTGGTAATATGTCTCCTTGCCGGAATACTATTGCTTGTAAAACTTTCAGCTTCCTGGATTCTTACTTAGTTATGGCATTTAAAAAAGGGAAGCTGCTCAATAGCAACCTCCCTTTTTCTGTAGTATTTAAAAAAATGAATTATCCGAAATTCTCAGATCCCTTAATTATTAGTCAAATCCGGTAACTTCCACCAACTCGAATTGTGGGGGAGTGCCCGCAGCAGTGCAAATATATTCTGCTACAGGGTTACGACGTACAAAATTATCTGCAAAGGTTTCAAAGCTTACAAAATAATGAACATCAATACCTTCTACCTGAGGAGTTGCTTCAGGATATTTATGCTGTAGCAGGGCAGGAATACCCTCTTCAACAATTCTTCTCATCATTTCTTCCGTGGCAGCCTCTGCACCTTCGTTTTCATAAATCTCACCCAGCATTGGGTCTGCATACTCACCGTTGCTCAACAAATCAAGCCTTCTGGCCTGGATCCTGATGTCGAAGTTTGAATAGAAGGCACTGGCTCCATAATAATAAGCAAAGTCAGTATAAGAAAGTTCTTGTCGACCAATAGGATCAATATCTACTATATATTGATATTCAGCTGAGGAAATGGTAAACCGAACCGTGGGATCAAAGGCCCAGCCCAGAGCACCATAAATATACTGATCTGTTCTGGTTTCAATATATTCAACTTTCTCCCAGGTTGTGTTGTATTGATATTTATCAATTATTTCCACTGTTTCAGAGCCATCAAAGTGCCGGTATTTTACTACCTGCTCCTGCCCGTCAACAGCATAAGAAAACTTGTTTCTCAACAATGCCGGAAGGTAAGCTTCAGGCGGATAGTTTTCATTGAAACTGTTGAACTGACCAATCTCAATATGCAATTGCTGATAGTCTTCTTCAGTAAGCTCATAACCTGCATAGGGGACGTCTTCTGTGGTTTCTATCCAAATCCAGTTAGATCCATCAAACTCGTAAACATCCACATTTAGAACAGACTCTCCTTCGAGAAGAAAATTATAAATGACAGATTGGGTATCTCCCTCCTCTGCATCCGGAAACTTTATTGTCAAAAGAACAGGTATATCGTTGCGGGCAGGGCGGGAGGGGGTGAAGGTTAAGCTGGTTACTCCAATATTAAGGTAATCTTCCTGAGTCAGTAAATACCCAAAACCGGCATCCCACCAGTCAGGATTGAGCAGAAAATGATTATAGGTAACCTGAGCTGTGCTTTCCTCCTTTAAAGTTACAAATCGTACCTTTAATACCTCAGGAATATAATCCATGGAAGGGAAGGAATCGCTAAAGGCCAGATTATCCTCTATAAATCCATCAAATCGTGTATAATCATCTTCAATAAGGGTATATTCTACTTCTTCATTGAATGGTTTTTTTATTTCATCCAGCTCTTCATACAATTCTTCATTGGGTTCACAGGCCGTAAAAAGCATTCCAACCCCAACAAAGCTTAACAAAAATATTTTTTTTAACTTCTTCATATTCTATATGTTTACAGATGTTTATAAAAACTTCCAATTAAAACTTAACCCTGATAGATGTAGTCCAGGTGCGGCCCCAACCATAATATACAGTAGCTCCTTCGGCACGACCTAAAAACCTCTCTTTTGTTTCAGGGTTTTGAATAATATTATCGGTAGCATCTCTTATAACTTCGGTATTGAACAGGTTGTTGATGTTGGAGGTAAGGGTCGCATCCAGGCCGGCAATTTTAAACCTGTACCTTAGACCCAAATCCACGAGTTGATGAGAAGGCATTTCCCATGAGTTTTGTCCCTGGAAAGCAATGTCTCCACGATCCTCTACATTAAAATCTGCATAAATTCTGTCAAAATGATTCACATCAAGACTCAGTCTTACATTTTCCAATACCTCATAGGTTATGCCCAATGCTCCTGTTGTCTGAGCTGAGTTACCCACCCTGAGCCCTCCGGCATACACTTCAATACTATCTACAAACACCTGATTTTCGTCAAATACTTCTGCCAGCAGGTCATCTTTCCAGGTCCAGTCACCATAAGAGAACATTCCCTTGATTTCCAGTTTGCGATCGGGTCTGAGGGTGAAATCGATTTCAATTCCCTGGTGCAATGCATCCAAACCGGTAATATTGGCAATATTACCCTGTCCCAGATTTCTTACCAGTGCTTTATCAAGCCAGTCGGTACGGTACAAAATAACATTGGCTGCCGCAAGCGGTGAACGATAACCATAACCTATTTCTCCTGAAGCCACTCTTTCATTATTCACTCCGGGGTTTGTTACATTGGTAAAACCCACAAAGGCGAACCTGAAAAAGGGTGCACGGGTAAAATACCCCGCGTTGGCAAAAACATTATGTCTTTCACTGATATTGTAATTGGCTCCCCCTTTGACACTCCATGCTGTGAAGTCAATCCAGTCTGACTGCTGGGGATTCAAAGCTGTCATGGAGGCAATATCATTGTGCTGTTCCATGTAATTTTCATAAGCTACAGAATCTCCTTGTGCCAGGGCGTTGTTTGCCTGGTTAAGATACTCTTCCGCCTGGGCTGGCAGCGTTTCTCTTTCAGGTGCATCTTCATCAAAATACAGGAAATAATCTGTTCTGCGATAATTGGTATTGGATAGGGTAGCAGAAATAAAAGCAGAATATTTAGGTGTTACATATTCTGCCTGTGCAAAAAGTCCTGCCCAGGCCACTTCTCCCATATCGTGATAAGCTATTTTATCGCCGGCACTCAGACGTGCAGAAGCAGATCGGTTTACATTTCTCGAATTAACACTACTGGAACCATAAGTAACATCCTGGTAGTGGGTACCTCCCAGCAAATCAGTTATTTGCTGGAAATGATATCCCCGGTAATACCTCAGGTCTAAACCACCTGTATAGCGAAAGTTGCCTTGCTCGGTCTGTATTGTTGATAAAATACCATACCAATCATGGGCATTTACAGCATTGGCTTCTACCACTCTTGAACCATTACGGGCTATAGCATTCTCATTAAATGCATAAT
>JAABSE010000054.1 GCA_011390575.1 Sphingobacteriia bacterium | reverse complement strand
TGCATCGGTTTTTGAATCCAGATATACCGCGCTGGATGGGGTAAAACGCAATACAGCCTTCAACGGGAATTACATTTTCAATGCCCTTGGCGGGAAAGAGTTTCAAATAAGGGACCGGAACCTGCTCTCCTTTGATGCCCGGGTGGTTTGGGCGGGAGGAAAGCCCATCCTTCCTTTCAGTGCAGAGCAAATCGGGGAAAACATGTACATCCGCAACAACCACTGGGAAGAAGCGTATACAAACCGCATGGACGACTATTTCAGACTTAACATTCGCATGGCTTACAGCATCAACTTGCAAAATACTACCCATGAGCTGGCGGTGGATTTGTACAACATCACCAACCGCAAAAACATCTTCATGCAAAACTTCGACCCCATAACCGGCGACACCAACACCCTGTACCAGTTTTCGTTTATGCCCATTGTATTGTACCGGGTGATGTTATAGAGAAGACGCTCTGCTTTTGAATTCCCCTGAAGAAATGAAAGGATTTTGAAATATTCGGTTTAATTTTGTCTTGTACAATCCGGTGATTGTATTTGCACCTCTGAGCAACAGACATCAATATGAATGTAAGGCTAAAAAGTCAGATGCATTGAATGTCTTATTAAACGATTGACCGCGCTCACAAATCGGGTGCAATGAGGTCCAATAACAAGGAGCAAAACATACCATTTACGATGTACCGTAAACAAACAAAACCTTTCGTGGATAAAAGCTTTGGCTGATTAATAAGGATACCCGCAGATGAACACAAACCGTTTCAAATCTTATTGCAATAAACCTTACGATTTACTTGCCTCCAAAAAGTTTCTTTATCCGTTTGCGCCCGGAATGGGCGTATTCGTTTTCATTTTTCTGTGGATTTTCGAACCCTTTGGCTTGGAAAATCTTGCCGATAGCGAAAAATTCTCAGTCATTGGACTGTATGCTGGGGCATCGCTGGCGCTGTCTGCATTTCAGTTTTGGGCAATTCAACCACTGGTATTCAAAAAATACAAGGTTTGTAATACGTTTTTGTGGCTATTATTGCATCTGGTATTGCTGGGGCTATGCAACGGACTCATTAACAGCTTTCTATGGAACGACGGGTACATTAACCTTTACTATATTTTGTATTTCCAATGGGTAGTTTTCTCGGTCGGGGTATTGCCCATTGCACTGTTTATAACCCTGCACTATGCCTGGCTTATGAAGCACAGGGCTGAAAAAGCGCTGACCATCACTGCTCATTTGAAACGAAGTCACCAAGCTCCACAAGACAAGTCGGAAAGTAAGATTTCTTTGAAAGCTTCTAACAAAAAAGATGCTTTGTATTGTTCCCTGAGTCAATTGATCATGATTGCTGCTGCAGAAAATTATGTTGAAGTTCACACACACGAAGACGGCCTGCTGCAAAAGGTTTTGATAAGAAATACACTGACAAATATCGAAAAACAATTATCTCATTATCAGAACTTTCTGAGATGTCATAAAAGCTATATTGTCAACAAAGAGTTTGTGCAGCAAGTTAGCGGGAATGCAGCCGGATATAAACTGCATTTAAGGGTGGGAGATTATGAGATACCCGTTTCGAGATCACTTAATGCAACTATCAATACCCTTCTTTGACTGCATTCTTCTTGCCTATTCTAACTGGAAGCCTTCTGCTTTACCCTGAATTGTTTTCCATTGCTCACAAAAGCTTGCAGTTTGTCACAATGAATTGATAAACAGTGTATTTTGAGTTAATATTGCCGTTGAAAAATTATTTTTGACTCATCATTTAAATTTTAATTCATGAAAAGAGCACTATTTTTAACGGTATTTCTTTTGGCAGGTTTAGTGGTAAAACCCTGCACAACTTTCACTTTTCAAACCCCGGAGGGAAACATGTTTTTCGGACGGAATTTTGATTTTCCTGCTGGTGTAGGGATGGTGAATAAAAATCAAAGAGGGATTGTCAAGGAATCATTTGTGCAGCCCCCGGAGAAAAAATTGCAGTGGCGTGTGCAATATGGGAGTATCAGCTTCAATCAGATTGGGCGTGAGTTTCCTTACGGGGGCATGAACGAGGCAGGTTTGGTCATTGAGCAAATGTGGCTGCAGGAGGCTGAATACCCTGCCATGGATCACCGCTATGGACTCATGGAACTACAATGGATACAGTAT
This sequence comes from Sphingobacteriia bacterium, assembly GCA_011390575.1. Taxonomy (GTDB): domain Bacteria; phylum Bacteroidota; class Bacteroidia; order Bacteroidales; family UBA7960; genus SKVR01. The sequence goes on along the minus strand of JAABSE010000054.1, from coordinate 23,991 downwards.
CATTTGGATATGTCAGCCAGTGTGCAGGAGGTCATTGACAGCGATACTTTGTTACGCATTTCACCACAATCCGTAGCAACATTACATTTTCTTGTTGCTGACGCTGCGGGAAACACTGCTGTTATCGAGTTTTTGGAAGGAAAAATGGAAGTTTACCACAGTCAGAATATGCCATACACTGCACTCGCCAATTGTCCTTACCAACGCTCTGTTGAATTTACAAAGCTTAATAGTACAACCGGCAGCGATTCTTTTTCTGACTGGACAAAAAACTCATCGGGCAGGTTTGCCAAAGCTGTAAACAGAATGGAATACTATAAAAATCAAAACCCGGTTGATTTTGCATTTACTGTTCTCGACAGTGTAGCACAGCCTTATGGCACACAGTGGAGCATTGTATACGACATTCACAGCAGGGACATCTTTTTACGAACCGGGTCCAATGCAGAAATCAGAGAGATTTCATTGTCTTCATTCTGTTTTGATCTCACGTGTTTGGAAAAAATTCAGGCAGACATACATAGTAAGCTGACCATAGACAATGATTTTGGCCCCTACAACTATCAGGACAACCTAAACCTGCTTAACCAGGTGTGCGAAAAGGTCGACTTTTTAGGAGGCAACATGCCGCACCAGGCACGCATTGCTACAGCAGAATATGCCAAAACAGTGATGAAAACGAATCTCAGCAGCCCACAATCCCCTTGTAATGACAAATAATCCCAACAACAGCAAAAGTGGCAGTTATGTGATGAAGAATATAGTATTTCCCGATACTAACTACCCGATATATAATGCAAAAAGCCCGGCAAAACCGGGCTTTTCTCTTCATTATTGATATTTCCCAATTATCAGTCATCCCACATATCATCAAATGCGTCAATGATATCGTCCAGGAGATCTTCGATTCTATCAGACAGATCCTCGTTGCCATCGGGATCATCTTCGAATATCTCGATAATGCCGTTATCATTTCCATCCTGTGCATTGGTAAGGTCAACACCTCCCTGCGCGGGGTCGAAAAGTGCTTCCACATCAAAGGAAACCATGATGATGGCATTTTCTACTTCTGAAAGATCAACAGGGTCTTCAAATTCAATCTCCATTTCAAATTCTTCATCCGTATAGAAGACAAAGGGTGTTCCATGGATGGTGCCCTCCACTCTTACAGATTGGTTGTACATATCAGAAGAAGCGTTCTCGCTTTTGTCAAACTCAAATTCTACTTCGTCATAACCGGTTTCAGGAAGATCCAGGTCATTGATAAGGGTAACAACTTGTCCCTGTCCATCTTCCACAAGGTCAAGTTCGAAAGGCCCGCTGAGTTCAATGTCAGAATAGGTCAGTCCGTTATTATCATTGTCATCATCAAACTCAAACTCAATTGCTTCGATGTTGATGGTGAAGGTTTCGATGACCACTCCGTTGGCCGCTAAACTTTTGGTCATGGAGCCAGCATCATAAACACCTTTAAACCGCAAGGCAGCGTTGCCATCGAGCATATCATCCTCCTTTTCGCAGGATGTCCATACAAATGCTAAGGAGAACAGGAACAATAAGGGGAAGATTCTTTTCAATGTTTTCATAACAGTAACAATTTTTGATTACACAAATAATTTAATTATTGCCCGCTTTTGGGCCGGCGTCTGTTATATTGACGAAGAAAAACACTGCAGGGTTGGAAGGGTAAAAAATAATTTTTGATAAAAATCAATTTTCAATCATCTCCCCGACAGGATTGCATAAAGGAAGCGCCACACCCACAATAGTTTGGGTGTGACGCTTCCTTTTGTTGTGCAACTTTTCCCGGATTTGTGTATTCTTTCCGGAATGGGATTATTCCGGTCCAATTGTAAAACTATTTACGATTTGCTTACCGGCATCTTATCCACATCAAGCTTCAGTGGGTTAATCTCCTCACCCCAGTAAACTGTAGTATGTGGGAATGGAATTTCGATATTTTGCTCATCGAAAGCACTCTTCAGCCGCTTGCGGTATTCACGCCCTATGGTCCATTGTTTTATGGGTTTGGTTTTCAGACGGGCTTTTATGATGATGGCGCTGTCGCCAAAAGCATCCAACCCGAAAACTTCCATGGGTTCGAGAATATCTGAGCCAAAATCAGGGTCTTCCTGCAGCTCGTCGCCCACCTGCTTTATAATATCCATAACCTTCTGGGTGTCCTCTTTATAGGCTACACCTATGTCGAACACCATTGCCGACCAATCTTTGGTCATGTTGGCCAGACTGCTGATTTTTCCATTCTGAAAAACGTGCACAGTTCCGGAAAAATCTCTCAAAGTAATCGTTCTCAATTCAATTTTTTCTACCAGCCCAGCGGTACCGTTAATGACACCCACATCACCGGCCCGAATCTGATTTTCAAGCAGTATAAAAAATCCGGAAATAAAATCCCTGACCAGTTCCTGTGCACCAAAACCAATAGCCAGACCCAGGATTCCCACACTTGCCAGAATAGGGCCTATATTTACACCAAATTTCTGCAGGAAAAGCATAAAGAACACCACCCACAAAACGATGATAAATACGCCCTGAATAATGCTGGTCAGCGTATTGATTCTTTTTACTGCTTCATCTGCATCCACGCTTTCATTCTTATCGGCCCGGCTTATCAGGGTTTTTCGCATTTTGCGGATAAGAGCCCCAACCCCCCTGGAAAGCAGAAAGAACAAGACAATGATAATCAACAATCCAGGCAGTTCAGTTATCAGCCAGTTTACTCCATTGCTTACAGCTGTCGACCAGAATTCTTCGGTAAATAAGTTTTCCATAACGTCACATTTTCTTTTTTAGTTCTTATTTAGTTCTCTATTAACCTTACCAACGGGCTGTAATAAATAAGTCATTCAGCCTTTTAGGAAATATGTCAAAGAAGAATTAGTTACAATAAAAACACTCATCGCATCATAATGTTTTAATAATAGGGTTCTACTGCACTTTTAGTGAAAATAATCATGAGATGCAAAGATTCAATTGGTAGAGACAGAAGTCCGGAGACCGGAGACCGGAGACAGAAGACCGAAGAGGGTTCATCTTCCGTCTAAAGGCACTGCATCTAATTTATTATCAAGATATAGTCTTATCCACTAAATTAACAGTAATACCAATAATACAACCCCATCCCCCCTTTCAACTACCGTTCGGAAACGTACAAAACCACAATCCATCCAACGCTTTACCAAATTGTATTGCCCTGGTTACGTGCGTTATAACCAGACTGGCCTGAATTTGGATAATTTACATCATACAGCCCCTTATCCACGGCTCATATCATACTTTAAAACAAGAACCGGGTTACAAATCTCAAAACAGAATTATGTTTAGATCCAGTTTACTCATCGCCCTAAGAGTATTCCACAAAAACAGAATTTACTCCATCATTAACATTGCAGGATTGTCGCTGAGTCTGGCAGCAGTTATCATCATTTCGCTGTATGTTCGTTATGAACTGAAGGCCGACAGCATGCATCCCCATGCTGAGCAGGTTTACAGGGTAGGGTTTCATCAGCACAAGCCCAACGAACTGCGGGCTGCGGTGTCATCCAAACCGCTGGGAGCAACACTGAAACGCGATTATCCGGAAATACTGGATTACACACGGATTGTAACGCCCACGCAATTTTACGGGGATATGGTGGTGCGACATAAAGAAAAAGTGTTTTATGAAAAAGGCATTTTGTTTGCTGATTCCAACTTCTTCGATTTCTTCCATTACGACTTTTTATATGGAAATCCTCAAACGGCTTTTCAAAATCCCCATCATATTGTTATCAGCGAAGGAATGGCCCAAAAGTATTTCGGGAATGAAAATCCGGTAGGAAAAATCCTTTTGGCAGAGAACAATCACAACCTGGAAGTCAGTGCTGTTGTGAAGGATTCCTATCTCCCCACCCATCTTCGGTTTCATTTCCTGGTTCCCTTTTACGGTATGAATGGTTTCCTGGAACAGGTGTTTGGCTCTCTGAATAATTATCGTTCCAACAGCGCCTATACCTATGTAAAGACAGTGGAAGGCTTTTGCCCTGAAACCTTTACCGAAGCCAACTCCACCCCCTACTATCACAAATACCTGTTTCCCAATACGCCACCCGAAGAAATTGCTCATGATATAGAATTTAACTTTGTAGCCCTGCGCGATATATATTTTGATCACAGCGTTTTCATGGGGATGGCCAATCCTGATTTCATCTCCGGGGGCGGTAACAAAACCTACCTGTTGATTTTTTCGACCCTTGCCATCTTTCTCATCCTCATTGCAGCTATAAACTATACCAACATGGCCATTACCCAATCCATGAGCCGCTACAAAGAGGTAGGGCTGCGAAAAGTGATGGGGGCAGCAAAACACCAACTGGCATGGCAGTACATTCTGGAAGCATTTGTTTTCATTGGCATGGCTTTGCTGCTGGCCTTATTATGGACAGAATGGCTATTGCCCATCTTCAACAAACTCATGCATCGCAATCTGTCATTCAATCTTTTTTCTGATCCCTTTATACTGGTAATTATTCTGGTAGCCGGCGTTCTTACATCATTACTGGCTGCCAGCTACCCTGCCATTTACCTGTCACGAATCCAGGCGGTTGAGGCCTTCAGAGCCAACCTGAAGCTCAAAAACGGTTCATTAAACCTGAAAAGCATTTTGTTTACTTTTCAGTTTGTGGTTTCCCTGTTTCTCATTATTGTCACTTTGTTTATCCATGAACAGTTTGTATTTATGCAAAACAAAGATTTGGGTTTTGAACGCAACAACCGGCTTTCTTTTACCCTGCCCCGCAGTGAGCAGGTAAATGCACAATGGATTCAATCCTTTAAGGCGGACCTCACCCAAATACCCGGTATAACAAATGTGTGCAGCAGTGCGGGCAATCCTTTGCCGGGAAATACCGTTCCTACCTGGGGATTGAGGGTAGAAACTGCTGACCAGGCTGAAGTAATGCTGTTCAGAATGGCATGGACCGATCCTGATTTTCTGGAGGTCTTTGGCATAGAAATGCTGGAAGGACGAAACTTTTCCTATGAAAACCCGTCAGATTTTGAAGGAAAAGTGGTCATCAACCAAAGCGCAGCCCAAAGAATCGGCAGTGATATTGCCATAGGTACCAAAATTATGGGTACCACCAACCAGTTTCAGGTCATTGGTATTTGCTCCGATTTTAACTACTTTACCCTGGAGCAGAACATCGATCCCATGATTATTGTACCAACCCAAACCGGCAGAGAAATTACCCTTGTCATGGAGAATCATGACGCTGAGCATATTATCGGCCAGGTGGAAAGCATCTACAAACAACACCTGCCCGAACAGCCCTTCAGTTATACATTTATTGACAACCAACTGGAACGAACCCTCAGGGAGGAAAAAAGCAGGGCCCAACTTATGGCTGTATTCTCAATTTTCAGCATCCTCATCAGCCTTAGTGGTCTATTCAACCTGGTAACATTTACAGCAAAAAAGGAGGCCCGCCAGATCGTACTGAGGAAAATTCTGGGCGCCCGGGTATCAGATATTGCCAGCATGTTATCAGGAAAATTTCTTGTTCAAATTTTCATCGCTGTGGCCCTGGCTATCCCCATTGCAGGGTGGTATGTACAAGATTGGCTGGGAAATTATGCTTATCGCATAGGTATAACCCCGTGGCCATTTATCCGGGGTGTGCTTATCATAGCAGGGATTGCATTGTCTGCCCTGGTCTGGCAAAGTATCCAGGCTTACAAAACCAGTGCATCCGATATCCTAAGGGGTGAATAACTTCAAAAAAGAACTGACAAATTAAAGCACAAAAAAAGGGCTGCCGCAGCAACCCTCTTTTCTGTTTAATAGCAAAAGGACTATTTATTTATCGAATTGTTCTTTAAAAGCTTCTATGATGACATCCGGTTTGTCCGTGTTCTAATCTGCAAACCCAGATTTCAATCAGGAGCAATGAAATAGATTTCTTTATTGTTGTTACCGCACATCTCTGAATCAGCAACTTGCTCACTTTAATCCGATTTCAGAACAAGTCAATGTCTTGATTATCATTTTTTTTAAATCATCTTTTATCACCGGTTTTGTCAGGTACTCATCCATGCCCATCGCCATGAATTTCTCACGGTCCCCTTCGAAGGCATTGGCGCTTAATCCAACTATTGGCGGTAGATCGTCATGTTTTTCTTTTAATTTTTGCGTTGCGGTTAATCCATCCATCACGGGCATCCGTATATCCATAAAGATAAGGTCAAATTTGCCGGGTTGAAAAAGGTCTAAAGCTAGTTTTCCGTTGCTGGCAATAGTTACCTTATGCCCCAGGGAAGAGAGCATGAAACGTATTATCTTTTGATGGATCGGGACGTCTTCAACAAACAGAATGTTCAAATTATTTTTGGGTGTATCGTTAATGAAGTTTTTCTTTCGGTCAACCACCCTGAATCCAGGAAATGTTGTCCGGAGCATGATCCTATGGTATTGCTTTTGTATGAGTACCTCTTCTTGTATCATCAATTCTATATTTGAGAGATCTGCTTTGGCAAATTTTAAAAGCACTAATGCTTCTTAAAACGATTTTTTTGCCTGCTTTTTGACAGGCATCTGTTATATTGACGCAGATAAATTCCAAAAGGTTGGAATGATGTGTAAATATTTTTGGTAGAACATGAATTTAAACAGGGAAAAGCACAAAAAAAGGGCTGCCGCAGCAACCCTCTTTTTCTGTTTAATGGGAAGGAGTATTTATTAGTTACCAAAAGGAACTTCAGGACAGATTTCGAGGGTTACCGTGAAAAGTTGTAATAAAGGGAAAGTCTAAGTTCTACGCTCCGGTTGTGGGTCTTTTTGAGAGAAGGTAAGGTGTATTCACCCTGGTAAATATTGGGCAACCCCCAGGTAATATACATCCCGGGAGAAAACACCAGGTTGCCGAACACGGGGATATTGAGGTTGTGCCCGGTAACAATGCCATAGTCATCTTTTCTGTACAATGAGGAAATATCTTCCTTTTTGCCTGCAATGCTTTCGTTGGCGCCATTCAGCATTCCGTAATACACACCCACTGAAGTACTGTGAGAAATGGCACTGGAGCGAACCACCCACCGTTTGCGATGATTGTATCCAGCCAGGACTTCAGCGTGAAAATAGTTGAGTGCAATTTCCCGCTGGCTGTATCGCCCGTAAATGAATTGCTCATAACTTTGTCCTGCGCCGGAGGAGAAGGAAAAGCTGCTTTCAATTTTCCATCGGTCGGACAGCAGGTACCTGAGGCTTACGGCAACATCGGGGTAAATCTGCACGTTGGTTTTACTCCCTGAGCCGGGATCAAATCCCCGAAATGTTTCATGATTAAACAGCCAGGTATTTTTCATGGCGGTGGTGAAGCCCAGGGCCAGCACACTGTTGTCTGCATCAGTTTGTGACAGGTTGAGATTATATTCGCTTTCCTCCTCTGTCGAATCATAAGAAGACATCTCCTGCAGGGAAGGCTGACCCATTGTTGACAGGGAGGCCGTGGAGGCCACCAGTGGATCAAAGGCAGTTATACCCTGAGCGGTAATATTTTCCTGTAAAAGGGATTGCAAAATGTTTTCGTCCTCATAGGCATCATCCTGTTCCTGCAGAGCAGCGATGGCTGTATTCTCTGTTTCTTGTAAAGCTTCGTCCCGGGTGCTTCTGCCGGCTATGGTGATAGTAAATTCAGGCTGCTTTACCGGCAGGGTTACCTCTGCGGATTCTTCAGCCTGACCTTCATTGGCAGGCATGGTATGTTCAGTTTCCATCCCTTCAGTAACGGCAAGATCTGCTTCGGGGGAAGAGAGATTGTTAAAGAACCATACCGATAATGTACTCACAAGCAGAATGGCTATGGCTGCCGCTACGCCACGATTAAACCACCAGAAAACGCCCTTTCTCTTCTTATTATCTTCATCCAGCCCTGTGGCAACCCCTTCCCACACTTCGTCCAAATCCATTTTGCGGGAAATATCATCCCATAACCCTACAGGCGCTTTTTCAGCAGATTGTGCCACCTCTTCCTTGTATTGGGAAATGAGTTGATTTTCATCCATTTCCTTTGCAATATCATCCCATAACCCTGCCGGCGCTTTTTCAGCAGAACCGGCCAGTTCCTCTTTGTATCGTGATATAAGTTGATTTTCATCCAATTCGCTGGCAATATCATCCCATAGCCCTTCCGGGGCCTTCTCCGAAGATTGGGCCAGCTGTTTTTTGTAGAGGTCTATGAGTTTCTTTTCTTTCATTGCCGTTGATATTATATTTCAACCCATTGTTGCAGCAGTTGTCTTGCCCGGCTGTATTGCGATTTGGAAGTGCCTTCTGTGATGCTTAATTTTTCTGCTATTTCTTTGTGTGAGTATCCTTCCAGGGCAAAAAGATTGAAAACCATCCGGGCACCTTCGGGCAAACGCATTACCATTTTGAGAATATCTTTAAACCCTTGTCCGCCCTGCCGGTCTCCCTGTTCGGGAGTATATTCTGCAATGGTTTCTACATCTACAAAATCATCCGTTTCTTTTTTCCTTCTGAAATGGTCGATGGCCGTATTCACCACAATCCTCCTCACCCAGGCTTTCAAAGGCCCTTTTCTGTCATACTTTTCAATGCTTTTAAATACTTTGATAAAGGAATCCTGCAGGATATCTTTCACTTCATCACGGTCTTTCTCATAAGCCAGGCAAACATTGTACATCTCATCGGCATACATCCGGTAGAGCTGTTCCTGTGCCTTTCGGTCGTTTTTCAAACAGCCGCTTATGAGTGTTTCTTCCTGTAAATTAATATACTGCGTCATTCAACAATCTTTACCTGACAACTGCTTTCAGCGTTTTGGACAACTGAAATAAAACAAGGTTGTACAATTCTTCATTCTCGTCTTCCGATATCTCTATAAACTCAATATCATCTTCTTCGTCTTCCTCTGCCTGCTCCAGCATGCTCCGGGGGATGCCTTTCATAAGGGCATGAGGGTTGATTTCCAGAAACACATTGTAAATATTATCTGCAAGAATGGGAATGGGTACTTCACCCTGTTGATTAATGGATTCTACCCTGATAACCTCTTCTTCTTCAAGAGCGATAAAAAGCAGCACGGAGGTGCCATCCTGTCGTGTGTAAGTGCCCTCTATGATAAACCCAAAATCATCGCTGTCGATATAATCGTCGGGAAAAACATCCTCATCGATTTCTGCCAGTTCCACTTCCCAGCGCATTTGCTGGTAAACCCCCTGGGGAAGATCGAAATACGTAATGTAAGATGAGTTTTGCTCAGGAGAAAGGATATGCATCCCGAAAGTCTCACCCGGACGGGTATTGAAAAGCACATCATTTCCTTCCTGGCGGATGCCCAAAAAACTGATTTGATCCACATCCACTGCAATTCTCCGGAAAGTAAGATACTCAAGGGGAGCAGTATCCTGCACATAACTCAATTCGAAATGCACCCTGACCGGTTGGGATAAATCGTCCGCCTCGCAGGATATCAAACCCAGAAGTGCCACCACCACCAAGGGTAAGAATCTGCCGGAATAACGATTGTAATGTTTTTTCATATTTTTCTCAGTAAAGGGTTCAACAAGGGCTTTCAATTAATAGACGAAAATAAGGGTAAAAAGGTTGTAAAAGGAGGATTATTTTTCAATTTAAGGTTCATAAACCTGACTTCAAGCCATCTAAACCCTATAGCAGCCCTCTCCCGGAAACACAAAGCCGCGTTTTGATTACATGACCCATATCATCGATAAAATGCTGTTCATATCCGCACACATCCTGAAGGATATCGTACATAGTGTTGTTTTTTTTAAATTGCAACATTTGCTAAAACCCTGATTTACTAATTTATATCTCAATATGCCTGATTTTTGCAAGGAGAACATATTGCATACAAATTCACACCACCCAACTTTTTTGTAAATCAAACGATAGTTGCAGGATGAAAAAAGACTTAATAAATAAAACTGAACAATTTCTTTAACATTCCTTGAAATCCATACCATTATGATTTTTACTTATTTAAAAATTGCCTGGCGAAACATTATCCGGCAAAAATGGCTCAGTTTAATCAATATTTTTGGACTAACCACCGGAATGGCAGCCTTCATTCTGCTGTTGATTTACATACAGCACGAAACCAGCTTTGACAGGTATCATAATGACGGTGCAAAAACCTACCGGGTAATTTCTGCTTTTGGAGGTGAGACCAACAGCATTTTACCCCGAACGCTGCCCGGAGTAGCTGAAATGCTTATACAACAATCTCCTGAAATAAGGCATATTGCCAGAATAAAACCTGAGAACTATAGTATTAAGCTTAACGACGAGGAATACAAAGGGAACCTGATATTGCATACCGATTCTTCCTTCTGTGATCTTTTTACAATCAAAGTGCTGGAAGGAAATCTGCAAACCACGCTGCAGGATCCCTCCTCTGTTGCCATTACTCAATCATTGTCAGAGAGGTTGTTTGGAGACAAAAGCCCCATCAATCAGGTCATTGATATAGAGCAAAGAACCTACGACATGGAAAAAAGGCGACAAGATGTTCGTTTTATGCCCGTAAAAATCAGCGCCCTGCTGGAAGACCCACCCAAAAACAGCCATTTGCAGTTTGCAGCTCTTCAACCCTATGATGCTTTTGACCCCGGTTATAGCAGAACTTTCAGCAATGATGTTTTTGTCTATTTCAATACCCGGGAGGTATTAACTCAGGAAAAAGAAGATGAAATCGCATCCCTGGTCAAGGAGTATGCCATCAGTAATTACGGCGAAGAATACAGAGACATCCTGAACCATGAATTGCAATCGCTTTACGACATCCACTTTGGTCCCCGGCTGGGCTATGACATGGGAAAAAGAGGCAATCTTCAGTTGATTATGGTTTTTAGTGCCCTGGCCTTCTTTATACTTTTTATTGCTGTCATCAATTTTATCAACCTTGTAACTGCCCGTTCAGAGAAAAGAAGTATTGAAGCAGCCATACGAAAAGTATCCGGGGCAAGTCGCTGGCAAATCATCGCACAATTTGTAGGAGAAGCTATTCTGGTCAGTCTTTTCTCTTTGATACTGGCTCTTGTGGTGGCCGAAATTTTCACCCCTCCGTTTTCCGACCTGTTAAACCGGAAGCTAAGTCTTCTGCATTCCATTTCAATCTGGCAGATGGTCTTGTTTTTCCTTTTTGTTCCGATCATTGGTTTGCTGGCTGGCATCTATCCGGCCCTGGTATTTTCGGGTCATCAGCCAATGCAAATACTGAGAGGATCAGTCCGCGGGGGAACCAAAAACCCCTTACTGCGCATCGTATTGGTAATCACTCAGTTCACCATCTCATTTGTGCTGATTGTTGCGGTTTTGGTTTTCAACCATCAGATTCAGTACATGAAAAAAGCTGATTTAGGTTTTGAAGCAGAAAATGTAATGGTATTTCACGGTTTAAGCCCTCGTCTTGTGCAGTCTTATGATGCCCTCAAAGCAGAGCTACTGATGCATCCGGGCATAACCCATGTGACTTCTTCCCAGGCATATCCGGGAGCCAGTGGCAGTGGCATGTCGCTGCGCACCGCACAACAACCCGAATCAATGTCAGTTTCAGCGCAGGAATATCGTATTGGAAGAGATTTTCGCGAAGCCTTTGGTATACAATTGAAAGACGGACGCTGGTTTGACTTCGACATGCAAACCGATTTGGAAAATTTTATCATCAACGAAACAGCCGCCAAAGCCATTGGCTTGGACAACCCTGTGGGAAAAGAAGTTATCATGTGGAAAAGAAAAGGGAGAATCATTGGGGTTGCAGAAGATTTTCATTTCACATCGCTGAAAAATGAAATTACCCCTCTGGTGCTCTCTGCCTACAACCCTGCATTCTATCATATTGCAGTCAAAACAGATGCTTCCTATCATAGTGAAGCAAGCCATCATATAAAACAAACCTTTCATAATTTTGACCCCAATTATGCTTTTGAGGAATGGTATCTTGCCAATTACTTTCAAAACCTTTACCAGCAGGAAGAGAACAATAACACCATTTTAAATTATGCATCCCTGCTGGCCATCATCATCGCCATGCTGGGCGTATTAGGATTGAGTTCCTATATTATTGTGGCCCGCACCAAAGAAATAGGCATCCGGAAAGTGCTGGGGGCATCCAAACGGGAAATTATCACCGTGCTGATAAAAGACATCAGCCAATGGGTTTTGGTGGCCAATCTGATTGCCGTGCCTTTAGCATGGCTGGTGATGAGCAAATGGCTTCAGGGCTTTCCCTATCGAATCAGTTTATCACCCTGGTTCTTTATCCTGGCAGCGGCGGTTACATTTGCTATAGTTTTGATTACCATTTCCGGACAAACCTTTTTAGCGGCCAACCGCAATCCCACGGATGCACTGAAGGGAGAATAAGGTTTTCTAAACAGATAGGATGTCGCAAATTTCCAATTTCAACTCATGGCCCCGGGGTAATTTTGCGCTGTAATTTTAACCTTAAAAAATAATTCGCAATGACAAAACTGATTTCCTGGGTAGAAATGCCCGCAGCCGATTTTACAAGAGCCGTGAACTTTTACAGCAAGGTGCTCAAACTTGACCTGGAACCCATGGACTGGGGCGAAGAAAAGATGGCCTGCTTCCCCGGTGGTGAAGGCGCCATTTCTTTTGCGCCCGGATTCAAACCCTCAGAAAACGGTGCATTGGTAAGCTTCCAGGTTAGCGACAGTATGGAAGAAACCATGAGCCGCATCGAAGCAGCCGGAGGAAAAATCCTGCAGCCCAAAACCAAAATTGAGGCCGAAGGACGGGGATACTTCTGCACCTTCCTGGACAGCGAAGGAAACAAGGTGGGTTTGTATTCGGACAACTAAACGCTGGTCGCTGAGTTGGTCGCTGAGCCTGTCGAAGCGAACATGGTTCTTCCGTGTGTGCCTTCGACAAGCTCAGGCACCAGCAAACTCCGGTCACTGAACCTGTCGAAGTGACACTTCCTGAAAGTGTCTTCGACACGCTCAGATACCAATAATTATCAAAACACACTAACTTTACAACATGCAATACTTCTCCGCAAAACCCTCACCCCTGCTGGCCCGGTATGTGAAAAATTACTGGGCCCTGGAGAATTGTTTGCCCACGGGTAAGGTTTACCATCACCGCATCATCCCTACAGGCCTGCCCGATTTATCCTTCTATCTGCACAGCAGACCCCGCATTACCGAAACCGGAAAATCCTTCGAAACCGCCTCTACCCTCACCGGCCAGCAAAAAGCCTTTTACAACCTGGCCCTTACCGGACAAACGACCTTGTTTTCGGTTACCTTCCAACCCTCAGGCCTGGCAGCTTTTTTCCCGTTGCCGGCAAAGGAATTGTTTTCCCTGCATGTTCCCCTGCAGCATCTTCTGCCAACCGACAGAGTAAGAAGAACAGAAGATCAGCTCTATGAAGCATCCTCGTTCGAAGAACAGGTAAGAATCGTGGAAACCTTCCTGATTGGCCTTCTGAGGGAAAACACCAACGATTACCCTGGTGAAAGAATTGCGGCGAGCATTGAAAAAGTAAACAAAACAACAGGTCACATTGCCGTTGATCAACTGGCTGCAGAAGCCTGTTACAGCCGCAAGCAGTTTGAGCGGGTATTTTCAGCAAAGGTGGGCATCAGTCCGGGACAGTTTTTGCGCGTGGTGCGTTTCCAGCATGCGTTGCATCTGCATTCGGTCAACCCGTCACATAGCCTCACCCAGCTGAGTTATTTGAGCGGGTACTACGACCAGGCGCACATGATCAACGAATTTCAGAAATTCTCCGGATTAACCCCTTCGCAATATTTTAAAGATTGTGCTCCCATTTCGGATTATTTTCAGTAAGGAATCGAAGAAACGAAAAGATACCGGATTTGGGTTTTGATTTGGATTTGTAATTGAAGTATTTCCCGGTTAAATTTGCCCACCACCCACCCCGGAGGGGTGACATGTCGATAGAAACGCAATGCCACGGAACCATCCGCCACCCCGGCGGGGTGGAATGTCGATAGAAACGCAATCCTATGGAACCATCTCCCACCCCGGAGGGGTGGAATATTGATGGAATCCACTGTTGCATTTAATCAAAAAACTCAAACAAATACTTCAAATCATAATCGACTTCAAACTTTTTTAAATGATAGAGGTACTCCTCTTTGAAGGTTATTTTCTTATGATGTTCCTGCTGGTTTTCAATATATTTAATAACACTGGAGCGATGCGACATGCTGTAGGAAAAAAGGCCATAACCCTCTTGCCAGTGAAACCTATGATTGGACAGCTTTTTTGCATTGATAAAAGTGGATGAATCAGATTTGATATCACGCACAAGGGCGGGAATATCACAAGGATGCATTCCAAAAAAAATGTGCATGTGGTCAGACACTGAATTTATCGCCAAAAGTTTATGTTTCTGTTTTTGCAAAATACCAGTTATGTATTTGTGTAGATCTTCCCTGAAAATATCCGTTATCAGGGCTTCACGATATTTAACAGCAATAATTAGCTGCATAGAAATTTGATGATAGGGATTTGCCATAGCATTAAGATTTTGGTTAACTATCAAAAATACAGATAAATCGTTAATTCATGGCACCCACTATGGGGTGCCTGTGTTGTTTCTGCAATTCTTTTCTATCAACATATGCCCCGCTGGGGGCGGTGCTCAGCACTTCGGTATTGCGAAAATTTTCCGGTAAGGTGACAGGCAAAATAAACCTAATGACAAAACCCTCCTAGCAGAGGTTAATTGTCGATGTAGACATTTGGTACAGAACCACCACCCACCCCGGAGGGGTGATATGTCGATAGAAACGCAATGCCATGAAGCAATCCGCCACCCCAGCGGGGTGGGATGTCGATATTTTCTCATATTTGCTGCCGGATTATAAATCCCTCCTTATCTGGATAAATATTTTCAGAAAATTCTAGGAGAATTCTGTCACAAAACCACCCACTCATACGACCTATATAAAAAGCACCTGCATTTGGAAACTTTCGAACATTTGTACAAACAACATTACCCGGGTCTGCATCGCACTGCACAAAAAATGTTGTGTCATGATACGGCAAACGATATCGTACAGGATGTTTTCATTGATTTCTATCAAAAAACAAGAAATGGTGTCAAATTTGAGTTTCCTAAAAGCTATCTGTATCGCAGCACTTTAAACAAATGCATCGATGAACAAAGGAAGAACAGGAAGTTCGCCGGCAATCAAATCCCGGAAGGGATACAAGATAGTCATCATGAATACGAAAAGCAGGAAACAAAGAATTGTATTGGCAATTGCCTGGCAGAACTTAGCCTGAAAGACAGGGAGATTACCGTATTATACAGCGAGGGACTTTCTTACAAAGAAATCTCAGAGGTTACAGAAATCCCCTTCTCCTCCATTGGCAAAACCCTTTCGCGGGCCCTGAAAAAACTGGAAAAAGAACTTAAAATCAAAGGTTATGAGCTGCTTTAACGAAGAACAAATCCAGCAATACCTCGACCATGAATACAGCAAGCAGGAGAGCGAATCCATCAGGCAACACCTGGAGGTATGCCGCTCGTGCCAGGATGCTTTAATACAGCAACGTCAGCGTATACTTGAGGTGAATCAATCGCTGGACATGCTGGTAACACAACAACCCGGCATCCCCCAATTCAGGTCTCCTGAAAAAACCATATCCCACAGAAAAACACCTGTAAAATACTTTATACCCCTGGCGATAGCCGCAGGCATATTGCTTATGCTACTGCTGCGCCCTTTATCTGATTCCAGCAAACTGCCAGTGAATGGCCAGAACCTCCAATTCGTTGTATCTGAGGAGCTCGACGCGAACAAGCCTGTTACCGAACACCCTGTAATCATGACGGTTGTGGCACCAGACGGCACTGTTTCTCAAACTACCCTCGATTAATCACAGGGAACCATACTTTTCATCAGTCCCACCCATAACCCATTTTCGAAAGAATTGAACAGACCTGACATACTAACCAAACCTACATCCTCATGAAAACACTAAAAATCGCAATCATTCTGAGCTTTTTGTTTCCTGTAATTGCTTCTGCCCAAAGTTTGCTCGAAACCTATGAATCAGGAACAGTAAAACTGGTTGCCGATCCCACCTTTGCCCAGAATGTGAACTGGGACAAGGTATTTGAAAGCTACAACGATACCCTTTACGGCAGGTGGAGAGGAGATAACAAGTCATTAACCGTGCTACCTGATGGTTCCGTAATTGTCAGCCATACTTACAGAGACTTCTACACACGTTTTGACGCAAATGGCCGGTTCGTGGAAGAGTTTGGTGTAAAAAGTCCTGATGAAAGCCGTTACCGGAGTCTGAGGCATATTCAGGGGGTGTTGAAAAACAACATTATTTTTTCCGGCCTCGACAACATGGGCAACATGCTCTGTTTCGATCCTCAGGGCAATATGGTTAAAACCCTAAAAATGGATTATATGGCCCGTCAGATTATTGCACTGCCCAACAACAAACTTGCCCTGGTGGGCTGGGTTTTGTGGAGTGACAAGGTCAGAGAGTTTGTTGCCATAGTTGATTATGAAACCAATGAGGAAAAGATCATCTGGGATCATTTTGATCCCCGTAAATTCGGACAAGGAACCCACAAGTTTAATTACGTCTATTCATTTAAAGAAGGAGGAATCATAAGTTTTACCACCATGCCCTTTACCAAAGCACTGGGCCTGAGCCACCCTCCGCAAATTGCCAGTGTGGGCAATCACCTGGTAGTTACCATACCCACAACCGGCGAAATCCGCACTTACGATCTCCAGGGAAATTTTATTTCCACCCAGAAGATAGACTGGTCAAAGGGCAATATTTCGGTGGAAGAGCAGAAAGAGATACAGCAAAAAGCGATTGCCCGGTACCGCAAAAGAAAAAACCCGGTTTTCGCATCATGGGCTTCTGAACAGGAGAACATTGACGCCCGCGATTATTTTATCAGGGAGATGGAAAAGGATCTGAATAACATTAAAGAGCCTATCGACATGCCCTATTTCGCCAACCTGATCAAAGATTCTGATGACAATTTACTGTTTTTTGAATTTCCCAAAGAAGAAGGAGCCAATGTTTTCAACGTATGGGTTTACAAAAATAAAGGAGAATTCATCGCCAAAAGCAGCTTTACCACCGAAGGTTATGATTTGGAAATAAAACCTTCAAAAATGGTTTTTCACAATGGCTATGTGTATGCCCTGGTGACAGAGCAAAACACACCTGGCATTCCATTGAGACTTGTGAGATTTAAAGTAGAATCAGATTACTAACCCAACCTGGATTCCGGCAGCGTGCTTTTCTTTTGGCAAGCACGCTGTTTTTTACCAGGGTGGTAAAGCTTAAAACCTGCGGTTAACGGAGGCAAAAAGCTACCCCCGGGCATGTTGTGATACTAACGTAAAACCGGGAACCATTATTCATGGCACCCACTACGGGGTGCCCGTGTTGTTGCTGTGATTCCCTTCTATCAACATTTGCCCCCGCTGGGGGCGGTGCATTGCACTTCGATATTGAGAAAACCTCACAGGCAGGTGACAGGCAAAAAAAGACCAATGCGCAAACCCTCCTTGAAAAGGTGACTGCTCGATATAAACGCATTGTATAGAATTCCCTCCCAATCCGGAGGGGTGACATGTCGATGGAAACGTAAGCTATGGAACCATCTCCCACCCCAGCGGGGTGGAATGTAAATGGAAATAAAATCGATAACTGCAACCTTTTCCCTTCACAGTTAGAAATAATAACTTTACCGACCTGCCAACAACAGACTTTAAAATAACACCTCTCAAATCCCGAAATTCACTACATTTGGATAACAAATTCAATAAGGTTATCCGATGGAATCAATACATCCTTAAAAACGGCCGGAAAACATGCATCTATTATTCAAAAAAATAGTTTGCGGATTGGTACTTGGAGGATTCAGCCTGCTCTCCTCACAAATCTTCTGTAGCCAAAACACAGATGTATTGCTTTGGAGTTTCAGGCATGACACTTACCAGCAGGTCGAAATATCTCCTGCAACCATGGTGTTCAACCCACAGGAGCCAGACATGATGGTTTTGCCCCTGAAACGGGCAGGCAACCTGATAATGCTGGAGGCCATTGTAGATGGCATCCGGGGCAACCTCATCCTTGACACAGGCTCTTCATCCGTAGTGCTCAACAGCATCTGGTTCAATGATGAGGCAAGAGCACTGGCAGGATATTCTGCCGGTGGCATCACCGGCTCCACTGAAACGTATTCCCAAATGAGGATAGAGCACCTGCAGATTTCCGAAATGGAATTTGAAAAAATCAATGCCAGCGTTTCCGATTTGGGCCATCTGGAGCGGGCCCGTGAAGTTAAAATCCTTGGTTTTATGGGGC
This sequence comes from Sphingobacteriia bacterium, assembly GCA_011390575.1. Taxonomy (GTDB): domain Bacteria; phylum Bacteroidota; class Bacteroidia; order Bacteroidales; family UBA7960; genus SKVR01. Next base: position 5,594 of record JAABSE010000054.1, on the reverse strand, counting down.
TCACCCTGTTCAGGGAATTTGAAGTGGTGCTGGATCTGAGAAATAACACCATGGAACTGCACCGGCTTAACATGTGGGGGAACAGAGTTAACAAAAATACCAGGTCTCTTGATTATGACATCAGTATTCCCGTTACGGTGGAATCGGACGTTGTATTTCTGGAAGCTGCCATCAATAAAAGCAGACTCACTTTTTGCCTTGATACCGGAGCCGAAAGCAATGTGATAGCCAGCAACCTGCCAGCCAGGGCACTTAATACTATTTCGGTGCAACGCCGCTCTACCCTCAGAGGAGCAGGTACACAGCAAATCGAAGTTTTGCATGGAATGATGAATGATCTTTCCATTGAAAAAACAAAATTCAGAGAAATGCAGGTCCTTGTTACCAACCTCAACAACATGAGCCACTATTTTGGCATCCGCATCCATGGAATGCTCGGATGTGAATTTCTGGAAACAGGTGTGTTTCACATCAACATAAAAAAACAAACCCTCGGCATTGTATTAAACTGACCATTATGAAAAATAAATATACCATAATTCTTGGCTTGCTTTTTCTCTCTGTGGCATTTAACGGCATGGGACAACAAAAAACAGAACCTGAAAAAGCAGGAAGTTTCAAAGACGGGGTATTCACCATTAGTTTTGACCTGCGGTGGGACGAGATACAGCAGGCGAAGGCAGCAGAGCTCTTCGAGCTGGATTCGATGCTCATCAACGCATTGTCAGAAAAAGACTTCCGGTTTGTGAATGACAGTACCGGATGGACCCTTGTCAAACAAGAAGGAAATATTCTTGAAATAACCAAAGGAATTGGTCTTGAAACAGAAGCGGGCACGATAAGAACCTTGTTAACAGACACGCGCCACGACACCGAAAACCCAAGAGCATGGGTAGAACAACCCCCCTATGGTGTAAATGATTTTGCTTCAGAAACAGCCTTTTCTTACCAGGATAAAACAGCATGCTTTGTTTTGCCCGGATACCCTGAAGCGGGTTCAGTATTTCTGTCGGGAACCTTCAACAACTGGAGCACCATGGAGCTACCCATGGAGAAGACCTCAACAGGCTGGCGGGTTTGCATTGAACTTTCCCCCGGCAAGCATCTCTACAAATACATCGTAGACGGGCGCTGGATGACTGATCCCAACAACAGAAAGAGTGAGGGGAGGCATAGCTGGAGTCGCAATTCAGTAGTGTTTTGCTACAACCACAATTTTCAGCTGGAAGGATTTGAAGATGCACGAAGGGTCTATGTTGCAGGAAGTTTTAACGATTGGCAACGGAGAGAACTAAGGATGAAAAAAACTGCCGGGGGATGGGAATTCCCACTCTTCCTGCGTGAAGGGACCCATGCCTACAAATTTGTTGTTAACCGAAGCTGGATACCTGACCCTGACAATCCTGTTTCACGCCCGGACGGCAGGGGAAATATCAATTCATTTGTAGCTATCGGAGACACCCTGTATTTCAGACTGGAGGGATTTACGGATGCAGACAACGTTCATGTAGCGGGCAATTTCAACCTCTGGAATGACAAAGAACTGGCCATGGAGAAAACAGAAACCGGCTGGCAACTGCCCTATGTGCTGGCAGCAGGGAACTACGAATACAAGTTTGTGGTGGATGGCCAATGGATGAGCGACCCGCAAAACCCATTTACTACCGGTGGAGGTGATTATACCAATTCCTTTATGGCAGTAGAACCCAACCACACTTTTGTTTTAAAAGACAACCATGATGCCCGACAGGTTATTGTAACCGGAAGTTTTAACGGATGGAGCTACCAAGACTACAAAATGGTAAAGTCAGAGGAGGGATGGATTTTCCCTTTGTGGCTGCGCCCGGGAAGATACAGCTACAGGTTTATTGTTGACGGAGAGTGGACAACAGACCCTGCCAACCCTTTGCGCGAAACCAACGAATACGGAGGCACCAACTCTGTTTTATGGATAGACTTCTGAACCATTTTTTTAGCCTGACTGCTGTACATGAGCACCAGTCAGGCTAAAGTGAGATGGTTAATAATCAGTAAAGATAACGGGGACAAGCTCAGCCAAAGAAAACATACTCTTTGTTCGCAAGACCCAGTTGCTGATTGATTTCTTCTTCACTGTCAGGGGCGTGAAACAAAAAGAAAGCTTCATCTTCCAGTGGGGAGCCGGGAGTGGGTAAAGAATTGTTCATAGCACTACAATTTAAGTTTTTAGTTCTATTAATTGCTTTGTTTCTTCTATTAAATATAATTCAAAAACTTAAACGCTCGACCAATTTTCAATTTTTTATGACAAGATAAATAGTAAATACGTCCAATAATACAAATTTATTTCTGTAAAAAACCTGCCACGATTCCTTCTATGAAAGGAATTGTGGCAGGTTCTTTTTTATAATAATTTATGTCAAACAAATTACCGCACCAGCAGCTTATGACTTTGAATTATTCCAGGTTTACCGCTAACAATGCAGAAATAGATACCCGGAGGCAAGTGGGCGACATTTATGGATGTGGCACCTGATGGCACTTTCTGCTGAAGGACACTACGGCTGTTCACATCCACCAGGCTGAGCAAAAACTCCCCGGAAAGAGAAGGATCAATAGTAACCGTAAAGGATTCACGCACCGGATTAGGAAAAATTTTAACCAGGTTGGGCTTTGTGTACTTTTCCACACTGGAAACATCCAGAGGGGTGCCCCAGGTTTCACCGTCTTTTTCGTAATAGACCAGCTCCCGGCTAACCAGTCCTGCCCACATTGACACCTGAGGATAATATGGTCCACCAAGTCCCTGATAATAATAATTGACAGGTGGAAGTCTCCAGGACGGTAGAATATGCCAGCACGTATTGCTAAAATGTTCAATAACATTGAAAACGTCAGCCTTCTGGTAAAACTCACCCATGTGTAATTCATAATAGAAGTAATGATCAAGTTCCTCCCCGAACTCTGAGTGGGGCACAGCAGTTAAGGGCAGTTGATCAAACCCTGGATTAGGAGTTATAGATAAGGTCAGCGTATCATGCATTACAGCAATACTGTCCATCCAAAGCAAATGGATTCTGCGACTTCGGGCATAGGAATATTCAATGGAATCACCATCATAATCCGATCTTGACAGGTATTCATAAATAACTCTTGTTTCGGTAATCTGAAAATAACCATCCGCCTCCCCTTCCCATTCACCATCCTCCTCAAGCACATGCAGCACATCGCCGGGCTGGAAGTCAAATACTTCAAACCAGGTAAGATTCTTAATTCCCATTTGGGGTTCTGACAATCCTGCCAGGGATAATTCCTGCAGGTTTATTTCAGGATACCATTGTTGATGAGCAGGGAAAAAGTAAAAGCTAAGGGGTTGAACCCACCCATAATGCTTGCTGATTTGCACCTGCATTTCGTTTACATCCATCTCCACAGGTTCTCCCCCCGCATTGTAAGCCTGGAAAGCAAAGGTTTTTACTGAATCAGAAAGCTCCAGAAAATCCATCATATCATGGGCAACCACAGTGGCTTTGATTTGCAGTTGGCCGGGCACCTCATAGGCAACCCATTCATTTCCCAGGGTAGCCTGGGTATTAATAATTACGGGTTCATCGGCATGGTTGATAAAAACATTTTCACCATTGTCTTTAATTTCAATTTCTTTTCCTATCCAGGATCCTGCAAAAGGAGAGAAACACTCATCACCGGTATTAAGACTTACCCGGGAAGGATGAAGAATAGTGGTTGTCCCTTCCGACACAGAGTCAATGCGCAGGCAGATGACATTGTTGTTTTCCATCAGAAAACAGTTTTCCTTATCGGGATAAACTGTCTGGTAGTTTTGCCCTGCGGCCAGCAGGGTGAAGAACATTAGGCTTACGAGGGTAAAGATTTGTTTGCGCATAATCAGGTAATTTTGGGTTGAAATATAGGGATACAATCAGAACATCTCAAAAGCTGTCTTTTTAGCAATTCCTCTAAAACCTGAAGAGTTTCGCTTATTTAGCGTTTTTAAACAAATAACACGAGCAAATATAGTTTTTTTTTATTAATACAACAAATTTTGTAAAGGTCGAATTTAAAAACGGTCAAATCCTTTTAGAAAAGTTTGTAAAACAATAAGTTTATTTCGGGAAAAGGAAAGAATTCCAATAAACGATTGCACCTGCATGTGTATACATCTAAGAACCACATCCTGCAACAATTTTACCAAAAGGTAAAATCCATTGCACGCATTTAGTGCTTACAAACAACTAGTTCGCTGTTTGGCTTATATTAACATTTCTTGTTCGGATAAATTTATCCGAACAAGAAATGCATGGTTTGGAACAACACGACATGTTTAATTACTTTAATTTTACTCTATGTCTAACCAAAACCATTTTTTATCATGAAAAAAGCACTATTACTTATCGTTTTTATGCTGCCGCTGTTTTTGCTGGCGCAGATCAATCCCAACCATCCCGATTATGAAGAGATGAAGCGGAGTGGTCAGATTCAAACCTACACACAGGAGACAGAACTGCGTGCTGCCCCGGCTCCCGGTTCGGCTTTCAGCATGGATAAGTCGTCAGGCTTCTTTATGGAGCTCGATGAAACTTTTATCCAGTCTATGGCACCCAATGACGATGGGTCTGTTGGCCCCATTGACCTGGGATTTACATTTTGTTTTTATGGCGAAGAATACACGCAGGTGTACATCAACAACAACGGGAACCTTTCTTTTGAAGAGCCTTATTATCAGTACGTCACTTCAGGATTTCCCTCATCAGATTACATCATGATAGCTCCTTTCTGGGGGGATGTTGATACCAGGGCCCAGGGGGAAACAGGTACCGGACTGGTATGGCATAAACTTGAAGCGGGAAGATTAACTGTCATTTATGACCATGTGGGCTATTTCAGCAATCAGACTGATAAGCTGAACACCTTCCAGGTAATCATAACCGATGGAAACGATCCTCTCATTGGCGAGGGCAACAATGTGGCCTTTGCATATAAAGAGATGGAATGGACTACAGGCAGTGCTTCCGGAGGAGAAGACGGATTTGGTGGAAGCCCTGCAACCGTAGGCGTGAACAAAGGCGATGGTGAAAACTATGCGTTGGTGGGTCGTTTTGATCAACCCGGCACTTGTTATGACGGAGCTTTTGGTGAAAACGACTGTGTCAGTTACCTCAACTTCAAGAGGTTCGTATTCGATGCCTGCCAGGAAGAGGTTATCATTACCCCACCCGATGAACCCACGCCTGATGTACCCCTTTCCAACTGGGCATTGTACCTGGGCATGTTAGTTATCCTGCTGTTTACCATTTTCAGGGTAAGAAAGATCATGTAAGCGTTATACCATTTTTTTAAATTTATAAGCTAAGGACCACCTTAGGAATTCACGGAGGAAAGTTGGATACAGTATCATCAGTTTAATGAGCAAGCAAATTAAACTGATGACAAGCCCAGACGCTAAGCCAAAATCCGTGCAAATTTCTAAGGTGGTCTTTTATGTTTTTATCAGATGGCCAAAGCCTTCGGAAGAACACATCTTTGGATTCAGAATTCACCATTCATCCCCCTTATTCCCCCATTCGTCAACTAAAATTTCCGAAACCCTGTTACCA
>JAABSE010000053.1 GCA_011390575.1 Sphingobacteriia bacterium | reverse complement strand
GTAATCTGGAGTTCTGAACGGATGTGTTTGAAATGTTGTAAAAGATTCCATTCTTAACATGTTTTGGTGCGGGTTAGTATAAAATAGTAATTCAAAAATATAAAAAAAATGATTAACTGCCTTTTGAAAAGAGCAGATATTTACATAAGAAACTAAATTGCAACTGTGTATATTTTCTCTTTCACCGTGTAATAGTAAAAGAAGATCAGATCTTAATAGTTTCTGCTGTGAATATAATCTGCCATGTTTCTGTTTTTTATGATTATCCAGATAGACAGGCTTTTAGGAAAGTATAGAATAGCATTTTTACTAATAGGTGTTTTGTGTCGGAGAAGTTTCTTGTAAGATATCATTGCGTAAAAAATTATTTAAAATAATATAAAAAATAGTACTTTTGTCTGTTCATCTTCAATTATTATTCATGTATCGATTTATTGTTGGGTTGCTGCTGGGTTTTAGTCTAATGATTTCTTTGGAAGCAACAGGGAATTCTCAAAACCCCGCCCCAAATTTATCCGACAGCATATATGCAGCATTAAAGGTTGCCGGAAAGGATACTGTCAGTCTCAATGAATTGTTTGTAACCATTCGCAACAACCGCCGTCAACTGGGTAATGATTACAAGCCTCTTTTGTCTGCTTATATCGAACATACTCGTCAGGCAGAACATTTGCCGGGACTTATGTATGCCCTCGATCGTATGGGGTTGCAGGAGCGATTTGATGAAAATTATGATTTGGCTCTTGCGCTACATGAAGAATCTCTGGAGCTGGCGCTTGAGTTGGCAGACAGCGCCCATCTGACCTATGTTTACAGCAATATAGGGCAGGTGTATCGCAAGCAGGATTTCAATGCCCTTGCCATAAAAAACTTTCATCTTGCCTTGTCCATGCAGGAGGCCATTAACGATGTCCGTGGTGTTTACTTTACCCAGAATGTATTGGGAGCTACTTATTATGCACAGGAGGATTATGACAAAGCGTTGTATTTTCTCAATCGTTCACTGGCTTCTTCGTTGAAAGAGAATGATATACGAACAACATCCTATAATTACGGCTGTTTGGGTGAAGTATATATGGCCCGGGACATGGCGGATTCTGCCCTTTATTATTTTGTGGAAGGAAGAAAAATGAAAGAAGAGCTCGATTACGATAAGGGACTTGCTGTTTCGGATCATCTCATCGGGCAGGCTTATTTTGCCATGGGTGACTATGACAGGGCCGGAGACGCTTTCAGAAAAGCTTTGATGAGGCACCGAAAGTACAATACTGAGCGCTATCAGTCGCTATGTCTGGGTTATCTGGGGAAAATTGCTCTGATTGAACACAAACACCAGGAGGCTGAAGTCATGTTGCTGGAAGCCAGGAATATGGCAGAAAAAGTAAATTCACTGGAGCACCTGGTAATTATTGAGGAGGCATTGTTTGATCTGTATCGGGCTACCATTCGTCATGAAGAGGCTTTCCAGGCATTGCAAAATCAGTTTGTTTACAGAGACAGCATCAGGAATGCCAGAAACCTGCGAAGTATTCAAACCCTGGAAGTGGAGTACCAGACCCGGCAAAAGGAACATCAGATAGCCCTGTTGTCGCACGAAAACCTGATAAAAAACCAGCGAATTCAATATGGCGGAGGAATATTGTTTCTGCTTTTGGTTTCAATAGTATTACTCAGTGTGATGTATTCTCTGAAACAACGAAACGCTGTGATCATGGAGGCAGGATTGCAGCACAGATTGTCGCGTTCGCAGATGAACCCCCATTTTGTTTCCAATGTGATGGCAAGTATCAGCAAGTATGTAATGGAAAGTAATGTGGAGTCGGCTACAAGGTATCTCAATAAGTTTTCGTCACTCAACCGTTCTGTGCTTGAACATTCTATGGTAGAGAGTATTTCGCTGGCAGAAGAGATTCAAATGTTGCGCAGTTATCTGGAATTTGAGCAGCTGCGGCTGGGCAATGCTTTTTCATTTGCTGTAGAGCAGCAAGATGACCTGGATACAGAAATGATCTATATCCCCCCGCTTTTTATCCAGCCCTTTGTGGAGAATGCCATCAAGCATGGAGTAAAAGATATGGAGGGAAAGGGTGAAGTAAAGTTGCAGTTTTCTGATTGGAAAACCATGGTGAAGGTTGAGATTATGGATAATGGTGCAGGTATGGTTGTTTCGGAGAACAAAGAAGCCAACCATCACTCAAGATCCATGGAGATTGTAAGGAAACGCCTGCAATTGCTGAGAAAGAAATACAAAAAGCTTCCGGAAATGGAGATACAATCCGACCCATTGGGGCTGAAGCCGGGAGTTCATGTGATTATCTATTTACCCATTATTTGAAAACCTCCCCAAACCCATGTTGAAAGCAGTAATTATAGAGGATCAACAAACATTCAGAGATGTCAACCGTGAAATGCTTACAGCCAATTTCCCTGATATTACCATCACCGGGGAAGCCGATAGTGTGGAAAGCGGAATTGCTCTCATTCAAAAAGTACAGCCTGATTTGGTTTTGCTCGATATCGAAATCAATGGGGGCACCGGCTTTCATGTTTTGCAAAAGGTAAGACCCTACAATTTTATGGTGATTTTTATCACGGCATACGATGCGTTTGCCATTAAAGCCATTAAGTTCAGTGCCATTGATTACATCCTGAAACCGGTCAATGAAACAGAGTTTTGCATGGCGGTTGAAAATGCCATAAGTACATTTGAAAAAAACAAGGCGGCCATGCAGATGGAAAATCTGCTGAGTCATATAGAAGATAAGGGGCATAATAAACGAATCGTGTTGCGCACCCAGGAGTCCATTTTCCTGGTTGAACTCAGCGATATTCTCTATTGTGAAAGCGACAACAGTTACACTACCTTTTTCCTGGAAGGCGAAAAACAAATTCTGGTTTCACGAAGCATGAAAGAATTTGAACAGATGCTGAATCCTTACCGTTTTTTCAGGCCCCATCAGTGTTTCCTGGTCAACCTCAACAAGGTATCGCGCATCGACAAAGCCGAGGGTGGCAATATCATCCTGAAAAACGGTAAATCGCTGCCGGTTTCTTTTCGTCGCAAACAGGCCCTTTTGGAGGTACTCAACAAATCCTGACGGTTTCAAGAACAAAGCTTACACTTTCAAATACAATGCTCTTTCGAAGATAAATGATCACTTATTTTGTACTGATTTTAACCAACCATTATGAACCGGGCTTGCTCCCCATTTAAACTTATCCATTATGAAAAAATTATTGTTTGTCTGTTCTCTGGCAGGAATCTTTCTGCTGCTCCCGGGTTGTGAAGATGCCCTGGATTTTGATTTTAAGGCCGTGTTTAATTCCAACCTCAGCATTGATATCCAGGAAACCAAAACCGATGCCTATGCTTTTAGTGCCACCGATACGCTGAATATTGAAGATGATGAAGATATTCAAAAGCATATTGATAAGCTGAAAGAAATGGAAGTAACCAAAGTTGAGTGCACCCTGACCGGCATTCCTGAAGGGGCTGTCATACAGCAATTTAATGTGGAAGTGTTAGAATCCGGTTTTCAAATTATCCTTACGGATCTTACGGAAAATCACAAATTTGAAATGGAGGTTTCTGACGCTATGCTGGATCTTCTGGCTACATATCTTTTTGATAACCATCAGTCAGTGGTTGCTGTTTCAGGAACCTCTTCTTATGCGCCCATGACCCTGGGTGTGAAGCTCACCTGGCATACCAATATCACCGCAGGATTGTAACTGTTTTTGTTTATAATACCAGGTTGTAAGACCTGTCGCAGGGATATGTCCTGCGGCAGGTTTTTTTTATGCAATCAACACCCTTTCCTGTCCAACCTCTCTTTTTACGGTTTCAAGCGGGCAACCTACAGATTCAAAAGTGCCCGAATTAAGATAACAGGCGTCTGTACTTTTGCTTTCGGTATTTAACTGATTAAAGCTCAAAAGACGCTGTCATGAATACAATCTGTAAACCAGCAACTGTCTTATTATAAAACTTGTGGTATGGACTATCTCATTCCTGTTCTCGGTGCAGCCATAATCATCATTGCCCTCGTGTGGTTTGTAAAAACCCTTTTCAAACAAGCCAATGATCTGTATGGGACACTCAAAGATGATGAAGGCAAGATTAACCGGGCAACCTCTTTGAGAAACAGAAAAAAATCTGTTGACCGGGAAAAGCCGGTTAAGCATGATGACAGAGAATGAAATGATCTAGGTGCTTAATAATCGTTCCATGGTTACTGAAAGATAAATTTGCAGAATCTTTTTAAGGCAAGCTTGACAAGACCTTTTTCCATTTTTAATTCATCCATTTTTCTAACATTCAACCTTTTAACAAAATGAAAAAACAAATTTTACTTGCAACAGCTATTATTTTCTCCTTCCTTGGCACCATGGCACAGGAATCAACTTTCAACAAAGGCGACAAAGTACTCAATCTGGGTATTGGCCTGGGTTCGACCCTTTATTCCGGAACTTATCACAACACCAAAATTCCTCCCCTGTCAGGCTCTCTCGAATTTGGCATGGTCGATAATTTATTTGAGGTTGAAAATCTGAACCTGGGAGTGGGTGGGTATGCAGGGTTTTCTACTTCTGAATGGAAGTATACCTGGGCCGGCGATAGTTATGGATGGCGGTATACCAACATCATTTTAGGGGTAAGAGGGGCAGTGCATTATCCCCTCACAGAAAAACTGGATACCTATACCGGACTGATGATTGGGCCCAACATTGTAATATCTACCGAATTTGGAGACTGGGGCGATGGAGTAAACAATAATACTGCTTCCGACAGTGGACTTATTTACGCCTATTATTTTGGTGCAAGGTATTATTTCAAGGAAAATATGGGCATCATGGCTGAGTTAGGTTATGGCATTTCTTACCTCAACCTAGGTGTAGCTTTAAAACTTTAATGATACAACGTGCAATGATTACAGAGAAGACCCCCGGACCTGTCCCTGTATTGTACTTTTAAAACCTGATACAACGTGCAATGATGAGACAGAATAAAAGTATTTTATTCCTTGTCACCGCCTGCTACTGGCAGCTTGCGTAACCATGGCAGAGATGTTTGCAGTATGGGGGCATGGTTTAAAGGCAACAATGTAGCAAAGACCAGAAAAGGGAAGATATGCCCTGATGAAAGAATATCCCCGGCATACTAGAGTGGAATTAAACTACACCGCCGACATCACCTCACGGGAAGAACTGCTGGAGTTTGCCTGAAAAGCAATATTCTGAGCAGGTTTATTGCACAAACTTGTCTTATTAAAGGCGGATCAATCGAAATCTTAACTCCTTGTTGATAGCTTGTGGGTTTGTATCGAAAAGCGGATGAATTATTTTTTAATTCATCCGCTTTTGCATTGAATTTCAAATATATGTGAAATTATTTTGATTTTATTTGAGATTCCTTTTCAAAATTAACAGCAAACCGCAACATATAACTACACACAACACTAATCTCTAATTTTAAATCAATAAAACTATGCAAAAAACATTACTAGCCATTATTATTTTGTTTTGCTTTTCAACTACTTCACTGTATTCGCAATCTGTTAAACTGCCGGGATTTGGCGTAGTGGAGTATTCACAAAAAGGAGAACAATACACCCTTGATTTCAAGGATTACGGAAAGTTCGATTTTTTTGGGACCATAACTCCCCTCAATTTGAGCGGAACAATTACCCTCGAACAGCTCAACAAATTTCCTGGATATGTAATTCTGGAAAAGATGAATATTCAGGATATTGAGCTTGAATTGTCAGGAGAAGGATTTTTTGTAAATGCCAATGTTAGTACCATTGGGAGTATGAAAACCCTTTGTGAGTTTTTGCAAATCAAAGAACCTTACTTAAGTGTAAGTGCAAGGATAGCAACCAATGGTATTGCCATGAGAGGAGGGATGGTTTTTAAGGACGAGCCACTAAAGATACTGCTGGTGCCAGATATGGGTACAAGCATTGCTTATGAAAGTGTTAGTATAGAAGCGGATATTGGTATTGAATATGAAATGGTAAACGATGAAGAATCGGGCAGGGGCCTCTCCATTGATATCACACCGACAATTGATATTGTTACGGAGATGCTGATTACACCTACCAAATGGGATCCAGCACTAAAAACCGAAACTGTATTTTCATACAACCTGGTAACCCAGGAGATATCCGGATCAGGTTCTGTGATAGATACGTGGACTAACCCTTTTGGCATTGGGCAACACTTTAATGATAAAGAAGTAATAACTCTGACCAACGCCGCCGTTTCTTTGGGATGGATTCCCATGACACCCAGCCCTTCCAAAATAGGATTCTATCTTGAAGAGGGCCGCTTTTTTGATTTAGCCTTTACCACTGCCATGGATTTATCTCCCACCTCGGGTGAAGTGGCTATTAGAGCGGGCCGAAACAAGTTGACCATGAACGATTTTACCCGGATTCTCAGAGAAGGGTTTGATCTGGATGTGCCTGATATTTTTCCTGACGATATTTATGTAGAAAATGTAGAATTGCTGTTTTCTCCCAACGGAGGGTCTGTAGGGGCTTTTGAAATTGATGAAGGCCTGGCTATTAAAGGCACCCTGGTGTTTATCGATGGCTATAACGGATCTCTTGACTTCAAAGCCAGCAAAGAAGAAGGTATTTTTCTTTACATGAATATGAATGCCAACTTCAGAGATAAAATCCAGAAAGAATTGAGCAATAACAATATCCTTAAACCTATACTCAATAAGATTCTGGACGGCTATGAAATGAAAAGTATTGAACTGATGATGGATGCAAAAACCAGCGGAAAACTCGCCGGTAAAACCAAAGTTCAGGCAGTGGTATTGAAGCAGGATATCAATTTTAGCTTTGAGGGTTCATTTGATGGCGAAAGGCTGGCAAAAGAAGTGATAGCTCGCATTACAGAAATAGGTTTGCAGAATGTTGACCTTGCAGAAGCCGCCAAAAAAGTTATTGATGCTGCATCCAAAGCCAGTGAAAATTCCATCAAGTTAGCAAATACCGGATTTCGGAAGGCACAGGAACTGGCCCGGGACGCCGAGGTTGCAATGAATCATGCAGGGCATTCTGCGGATCATTGTTCCAACCATTGTGTGCCGAGGTATGCTCAGGGACAGACAAATGCCATGCTTGAGGGATCGAACAATGCAGTAAAAGCTTTTCGTGATGATATTATCATCCATCTCAGAGATAATGTGCAGGGCGCCAATGAACAGGAAACACAACGCATGCGTTCCGACCTGATTAAAGCAGAATGGGACAAACTTATTGCCGGAATTGACAGGGACTGGGATGTTATTGACAATGACCGTACTGTAATTCGGTTCTTCTTCTTTCCTTCCGATGCAACAGAAGGCAGAAAAAAATACCGTAGACTTGTCAATGCCGAAAATCAAAAACATGTAAAATACAGAGAAAGTCTGTGGCGCGAAATGATGGTAACTATGCCTCCACGTGCTGCTGATGGCTCTCGTCGTAGAAGACCACAATAATATAAATTTCCTTGATTTCTTAGAAATAAATAAATATCAGTACTTCCCCCCAAAAAACTATTAAAATGAAAAAAAAGAATTTTTACAACCTATTAATGATTTTTACTTTAATCAGCATCCTTTTTGTTTCCTGTAAAAAGGATGAGGTGGAACCCGAGTTTAATGCTTCTTTCGAATATACCGGTGGAAGAAGACCTGCCCCGGCCAAAGTATTGTTTCAAAGTGAAACAGTGCTTGCTGAATCCATTCACTGGGACTTTGGTGATGGTAATGAGTCTACAGAAAGACATCCCAACCATATATACAGTGAAGGGGGAACCTTTACTGTTACCATGACAGCTACCAGCGAAACCGGAGAAACTCTTGAACGTGAATCAACAATCACTGTCTGGGGTGAACTGGCAGGTTGGTCGTTGGGTACTGTATCGGCTGATTCCATGGCTTTTTATGATAATACCTACCTGGGTGACTTTATCTACCTTTATCTTCTTGACTCTAATGGCAATCAGATTGATTATACAGGAACAGGTTCGGTCAGCGGGTATTATATTACAGAAGAGTGGAATGATGAGGTAAGCACAACATGGGCTATGAGCGATTTTGAATCTACTTATCCTATCATCACAGGTCTGGAAAAAAACATCACCATTAAAATCCTTGCAAAACCAGAGTTTAATGACCATTACGATCCTGACGAAGATGAAGAACTGTATGCTTTTACCCTTAACAGCAATCAGTTTATTCCTGAGGATGAAGTTTCTCCCTACCCTGGCAGTTACAGAAATGAAAATTTTATGTTTGGATTGGGCTGGGAGGAGAAATAACCTGGCTTCAAAACTTCAGTTTAACTGGATTTTTGATAAAAAGATGTTTGTTAGGGGCAAAAACTACATATCCTGACACCATCTGCGCAGCCATACTGCTGCCATAGCGATGAGAATCCGGGGGGCCAGCATCCAGGGAACCGATACCCCTATAGCAGCAAACAGCAGCACATCTTCCAGGTTGGAGTGTGAAATGGCAACATGATAATTGAGCAGGTCTGCATCTTTTTTTGTGATGCGGCCCTGCTTTCTTTCTTCCATCATCACTGCAGATCCATAGGCCAGTCCCAGTGTATTGGCCACAATCCACAAAAAGGAAGTTGAGGGAGGAAGCCCCATAAGCCTTAAAATGGGGGATAAGGGTTTGGTGAGAAGCTGTATGAGGTTGAACTCCTGAAGGATGGCCTGCAGAATCATGAGCAGTATAATAAGGATGACAATTTTCAGCACCAGTTTAAAGGAGGAAATCATCCAGCCGTAAAGCAGCTCGGGAATATTGGAAGCGCTTTGTGTTTCTGAGAGAAACGCCAATTTCTGGCCCATTTCGGGTAAAACCAGGTTCAGCAGGGCTGCTGCCAGAAAGGCTGTGCCGATACGCAACGCAATCATGTGCCAGGTGCGTGAACCTGTTTTACGCTGTATGGCTGTTTCAATAATCAGGTTGTGGGAAATCAGGCTCATCACCGCCACAATGGTAATTTCTCTCATGTCCAGGCTCAGCTGCGATATGACGGCAATGACCGAATAAATGTTCAGCAGCATCCCTGTTATAAACGGCAATGCCGCTTCGCCACTCAGTCCAATGAGGTTAAAAGCAGGAGAGATGTATTGCGTTACCAGTTCAATCCAGCCATAATAATTGAGGATACTCACAGCCAGGGAAACCGGCAAGGTAATCTTTAAAATCCACACCGCCGTTTGTATAGCTTTGGGTATGGATCTTCGTATGCATTGGTAAAGCCGGGAAAAGAAGTTTTGCAATCCGGGCTTACTTGCCCTGGCATTGGCGGGTATTTTTGTGGTCATGAATGTAGTTTCAATAAAAACGCAGAGCAGATTGATACAATAGCCCCTTGCTTGGTGAATGTCAAGGGGACAGTGAGTCTGGCCATAAGAAGGCTTTTCTGTATCTGCCAACTCCTGCCAGGAATTTTCTTTGCAAAGGTATAATTTGAAATGAAAAGCTGACAGGGATTTTATCCCTTGCATTCGTAAGGCTTTAAATGGCTACTCAACGACACCTTAGGAATGCAGACTGCCTTGCTTCAGAAAGGCTAGGATGGCCACCTCCGCAAAAGATTACCATGTATTCGCTATCCCCACCTTATTTTTACTGGATCGCAACCGGGAGATTCTTTTACGTCCTCACACTGCAAGGCAGGTGGATTGAGTGGGTGGATGGGTATTGGTGGAAGGGAAGTAAAGGGCTTTAATATATGCTCGATGATAAAAAACGTGTATGAGTGAATGAATATGAAAGCGCAAATTTCTATTACTTTCCTGCCGACTGATTACTATCAGGGTGAAAACTTCCTAATCTATTAAGCCTAAAAACATTATGAATTAAGAGGTACGCAATCCATGGTGTTAAATTATTGGGTCATATGTTTGCAAAGCCTCTTATTTAGAATGAGTATAAATAATGTTGAAGGCTTAAAAAAGAACGATAAGAAATAAAAGTAATGAGTTATTTTGTTATTTTAGTAAAATATTAACGGATTTCGGACTTTCTATCTGTTTGTTTTACCCCTCCTCCCTTTTTTTTGATGAGATTTTTCAATTGCAGTGGATGCAATTGATGTATATACAATTCTGTAAAGTTGTGAAAAGGTTCTGCTAATGGGTGATTTGATTACGGTCACTGAAACTCTTTGGGTTTTAGTGAATATGAGGAAAATCAATAATCATAGCCATTTAACTTTAGTACTCATCAAAAAAGCCAGTGACTCATGAAAAGAAAACGCTACACGTACGCCTTGGGCGCCATTGTATTATTTATGGCCTTTAACCTGCAAGCGCAGGAGCTTACTAACAACGATTCCGAAACTAAAAACGGAATTTCCCTAGAGATTACCTTGATGCTCGAAGGAGCTTTTATACCGGGAGATCCCCCGCTTATGCACACACATTTGAGCGATATGGGTTTACTACCTTCCTCCCAGCCCTTTGCCCCCACACTGCCTTATTTTGGAAATCCTCAACCTGTATGGTATTATCAGGGAGACGAAACCCTTGAAATGCCCACTGATGGTGTGGTAGATTGGGTACTTTTGGAATTGCGTGATGCACCTGCTCCGGAGCTGGCTTTCAATACTACTGTGGTGGCCCGCCAGGCTGCATTATTGCTAAGTGATGGTTCCGTTGCAGGAACCGATGGTCTGCCACCCACCTTTACCGTGAGCTACCAGTTCAATCTTTACGTGGTTGTTTATCACCGGAACCATTTGGCAATCATGTCCTCTGATGAATTGGAAAAAACCGATGGGGTCTATCGCTGGGATTTTACAAGTGCTGGAGACAAGGCTTTTAGCCATTCCCATAAGGCTGACCAACATTCTGGAATGAAGCAGCTTAAAGATGAATATTATGGGTTGATTGGGGGTGATGGTGATGGCAACGGACAAGTTCAGACACAGGATAAGAATGAAGTCTGGAGCCCTCAATCCGGACTGAGTGGTTATCTTGCAGCAGACTTCGATCTCAATGGTCAGATGCAAACCCAGGATAAAAATGATATCTGGAATCCCAACAGCGGACTTGCTTCCCAGATTCCCGGTGAGCCTGCTCCTGTTACCGATATCGACGGAAATGTATATGCCACCGTCATAATCGGCAACCAGGAGTGGATGGCTGAGAACCTGAAAACCACCAAATACCGCAACGGAACTTCCATTGATTACCCTGGCGAAAACAAACCTGCCTGGCAAAGTAACACCACGGGTGCCTATGCCTGGTACAATAATGATGTTGCATGGAAAGATAGTTATGGAGCATTATACAACTGGCACGCAGTAAATAACAGCAATGGTTTATGCCCCACAGGCTGGCATGTGCCCAGCGATGCTGAGTGGACAGAGATGGTAGATTATGTAGTTTCACAGGGTTATCCCAACAGCGACGTGGTAAACGGAACTGGTAACGCTTTAAAATCCTGCCGGCAGGTATCTTCCCCATTGGGTGGCGATTGCGCTACCTCGGATCACCCGCGCTGGAATTCGACCAGCACGACGCATTACGGCACGGATGAGTTTGGCTTTTCTGCCCTTCCGGGCGGCGACCGCTATGCCAATGGTACCTACCTCAACCTTGGCATCTACGGCTTCTGGTGGTCTTCTACCGAGTATTACACTACCAACGCCTGGATGCGGTACTTGGGCAATGACTACGGTAGCGTGTACCGCAGCAGCTACTATAAGGGTGGCGGGTTCTCCGTCCGCTGTGTCAGGGATAATTGATTATTTGGTTATTTAAATTATTTGATTATTTGTCCCCGCTTAAGCGGGGCTCGATTTTTTTAAAATGCAGGTAAAAGATATTATTAAACGTGAAAAGGACAACCATACCAGCATATACCTATTTCGAGGGTTTATTCTGGCGGGCTTATGAGAAATCGGCCTATCTTTTTACAAGTCATATTAAACCCTAATCGGTTTTGAGTAAATTGACTATGAAGCTTTTATAAGTTGGAGGAATGGTTTACCTAATCTTGTAAAGGAAAACAAGCCGGAGGATTCGGCTTGTTTTAGCTAACCCATAACCTTTAACTTTATTTTTATTGACTCTTTCAGGGAAAAATAAACGATAATGGTGGCTACATAGAATGATTATCTCCCACCAATCCGTTTTAAGTGTTCAGGAAAACTCTTTATCTGTTATTAGTCCTTGTTAATTGCTGATGTTTCGGTTTATCTTCCACCAGGGCATCGTTATTTATCCATTTTCTGGACTGGTGGGTTGAACGGGCTCTTTATTGGTCTGCTTTTTCCATTTATTCATTTCTTTCCACTTTTGCTTTTTGGTAGTTTTTCTTTAAATAAGGGTGGTTTTGATGTCCACCACCATCAAAATGGCAATAACAGATCTGACACTATAAGATATGTTTTACCGGTTGCCAGGTTTATGATGGGGGCTGTTGTATAGAGACACGCCGTCATGCGCGTCTCTACGATATCATTTGGGACAAACAAAAGCCGCGCCGGAATGCTCAGCAATACTATGCTGATGCGGATAATCTGGATTTTATGAACCGAGCAGGACAATAACATTGACACATTCGCGGGGTCGCTCAACCGTGGGAGTATAAAACATCATTTATCAGCTGCTTTGCTCATCCTCAATATAAGAGTACATGAGATCAAAAATTAGTACCTTTGCAATAGTGACTAAAACCCTCTGTTATGAATACACATCAGCTAAAAGAAGAGATATTAGACTTTATAAATCATGCCGATGAGCGTTTCCTTCGATTGGTTTACAGTATGGTAGAAAGCGAAAAAAGCGAATCTGGGTTTTTCAATGTAACCAATGATGAAATGATGGAACGAGCCAAAAAATCCCTAAAATCAGTTGATGAAGGGTTGGCGAGAGACATTCATGAATTTAATAAGGACATTGAATCGTGGAAAAAAAACAGAGCTATAAAGTAGTCATAACACCGGAAGCTGAGAGTTATTACTTTGATGTTTTGGAATATTTTTATAAGCATCATAGTGAAACCGTCGCAGATTGTAAATCCGCTGATTTGTTGGAGCTGGCCATTGGTTTGGACTCGAATCCATATCGTGGTCGTGTGGTAGAGGAATTGCGAAGTCTGGGTCGAAAGCACAGGTTCATACTATATTACTATACCACACGAAAAGCCATAAAAATCATATACTTTATCGATGAGCAGAAAATGATTGTGTATGTAACAGATTTTTTCCCATGTGAGAGTAACCAGGCGAAGATCCGTAAGCTATAAAATAATTCCAATTTATCCGTTAGCACCTTTGGAAATTCTTCGAAGTTTCCAGTTCCTGGAGGGTAGGAACTTCCAGCTTGCTCAGCAACTGGAAGCTTTTGGATTACTGTTTGTAAATCAACTGCCTGTAATTTTATTATTGGATTAATTTCCTGTTTTTACTACTTTTGGTTTATGAAAGCACTTAAAAACATAGAGTCAAAAATAGACAAACTGACTCCTGGTTTAATTGATGAATTAGACCATTATCTGGACTATTTAATTAATAAAAGAAAAGCCAACAAACCAGGAAAATTGACCCAGGATTGGGCAGGAGAGTTAAAAGGGGAAAACTATAATTCGATAGAATTACAAAAGAAAGCATTGGATTGGAGACAAAAATAAGATATCTTGTCGACACAAACATCTGGCTTGAGAGACTATTAGATCAAGAAAAATCTGATGTTGTTTCCAGATTTCTTGAAACAATACCGTTAGACCAACTATTTATAAGTGATTTTTCATTGCACTCCATTGGGGTTATTATGTCAAAACTCAAAAGACTTGATGTACTTACATAATTTGTAAACGATCTGTTTTTCAACGGATTAATTGAGTAAATATCACTTAACCCTCATGATTTTGTTGATATAATTGCAAATATTGAAAAATTCAGGCTTGATTTTGACGATGCTTACCAGTTGACCATTTCTCAAAAATATGATATGACGATTGTAACCTTTGACAAAGATTTCAATGTCGAAGGGATCGATAAGGCTGCCCCTGAAGACTTGCTTCAAGATTCGTAATCTGCCATAATAAGACGCTGTATTTAATAATCTATAATCTGAAATTTGCGGGTTAAGGCAGCTCCAAAACCAAATCATCCACAAGCACCCCCTATAAAACAAAAGGATTGAAAGCAACGCTTCCAATCCTTTTGTTAATGTTGAGGTTTCGAGCGGATTCGAACCGCTGTAGGAGGTTTTGCAGACCTCTGCCTAGCCACTCGGCCACGAAACCCTGTTGTTTGTTTTGCTTTGCAAAGGTAATACTTTTATCGGAATTAGACCAAGTGCATTATTCAAAAAAATCTTTTCGTGCCGTTTTTTTTCAGAATGAGTTTTTTGAATCGCTACTGGGGTGCCTGAACTGATTTTACCGCCGTTCGATTTTATAAGGAATGGCAGAAAATGTATTTCAATCCTGTTTAAGGCTGAATAGTTGTCAAAGTCACTGCCATTTAAGCACTAAGGACAGAAGTTTCATGTTTTTAAAATGGCTTGATATTTAGTGTTTTGCAGGTATCAGGAAAGTGAGACCTGTTTTTCGAAAAGTTGATACCTCTTCAACCCTTTTTGATACCTCTGAAATCCAGGGTAGGGATAATTTTGCATCGTACTGAAAAATTCATCCTGTTGTTTACTTCAATCAAATCATTATGTATCAAAAAGTATTTTTTGTTTTACTTCTTTGGATTCCTTTGCAAATGAATTCCACCACTCAGGCTCTGATGGTCGATGTTCCTCAGGGTCATGCGCACAAATATTCTGTGGAATTATGCCCCTTCTCTCCCTTGTTTAACATCTGGGCCGTGCAGGTGGCCGGAGAATTTTCTCCCCGCAACGAATGGATGCTGGGGGTGGCTTTTGCCAATATCAAATATGATGTGGGTCGTTCGCATGCGCCGGGTCTTATCCTGGGGTATCGCCGTTTTTTATGGCAGGGTGTACACCTGGAGTACCAGCTCTGGCCCGCATGGAATGCTTTTTATGAAAATAATGAGCAGCAGTATTACAAAGGGCTTGAATTGTGGAATGAGTTCAGGGCAGGCTATGTATGGGATTTCCGGGTGGGAAACCATACGTTTTCGCTGATACCCCAGGTGCTTGCAGGTTTTGGACTGTTGCCCGGCAACAAGCCTGAAAGCTTTATGAACATGCTGGAAAATGAAAAGGTATTTGTTTCCCCCATACTTTTTGTGGGATATAAGTTTTAAAATATAGTATCGATTTTCAAGGCAAATAATAACAGTAACTTAAAAACGTAAAATTATGAAATACTTATTTTCTGTTGTAATTTTTCTTCACGGAGCTATTCATCTGCTGGGCTTTGTAAAAGGTTTTCAGTGGGCTCCGGTGGAAGCACTGACTGCTGATATTTCCAAACCTGCTGCCTTGTTTTGGCTGCTGGCGTTTCTTCTCTTCTTTGTAGCCGGGGTGGGGCTTTTTACCGGCGAGTCTTACTGGATGGTTGCTGCTTTGGCGGCCATTGTTCTTTCCTCTGTTCTTATCATCGGCGTGTGGAGTGATGCCAAATGGGGAATGGTTCCCAATATCATCCTGGCTTTTGTGGTGGCTGGTGCTTTTTCCTCATGCAGCATGAACCGCATGATAGCAAAGGAAACCGACGAAATCCTGGGCAGGGCCAACCAAACGGAAAGGGTTGTCGCAGAAGAAGATTTCAGCCATTTGCCTGATCCGGTAAGCAACTGGCTCAGAACTACCGGTGTGCTTAATAAACCTGAAATACAGACTGTATGGGTGAAACAACGGGCATTGATGAAGATGAAACCGGAACAGAAGGAATGGCACAATGCTGCTGCGCAGCAATATGTTGTAACCCATGACCCTTCTTTTATCTGGACAGTAGAGATGGATATGTCGCCCCTGGTAAAAATACAAGGGCGTGACAAATTTGTGGATGGGAGAGGGGAGATGCTTATCAAAATGAACTCCCTCATCAACGTGGTGAATGAAAAGGGACCCCAAATGGACGAAGGCACATTGCAGCGTTTCCTGGGAGAACTGGTCTGGTATCCCTCTGTGGCTGTCAGTCCTTATATTGAGTGGGAAGAGATGGATGATTATTCTGCGAGGGCTACCATGAAATGGAATGGGGTAACCGGGAGCGGCATCTTTTATTTTGATAAAGAATACAACTTCATAAAGTTTGAAGCCCTTCGTTATATGGGGAATAAGGAAGATGCGCCCAAATACCCATGGATCATCACCGTGGATGATTATGCGGTTTTCGACGGCATAAAAGTCCCCTCGCGCATGCAGGCCACATGGAAACTGGATGAAGGTGACTGGACCTGGCTGAAGCTGGAGATCGAAGATTTGCGGTATAATATTGATGAATCGTAGGATGCCCTTCGACAGGCTCAGGGACCACCCTTCGTTAAGCTCAGGCCCTGCCCTTCGGCAGGCTCAGGGACCACCCTTTTCTGGTGGTTGAGCCTGTCGAAACCACATGCACTATGGACCGCCCTTCGGCAGGCTCAGGGACCACCCTTCGACAGGCTCAGGGACCGCCCTTTTAATGGTGGTTGAGCAATTCGACATGCTCACTGTAACACCTGTCGAAACCACGAGTTCTATGCACCCACTTCGACAGGCTCAGTGTCCGGGAATAAGCAGTTCGACATGCTCACTGTAGCACCTGTCGAAACCACGGGTACGCTACACAATTTTATGGTCATGCATCTGGGATACCATCTCTTTGATGGTGTCCTCCAGGTTGCGGTATTGAAGGCCCAGCTGTTTTCGGCTGCGGGTGGTGTTGAGCCGGATAACATACCCCACGTTGCGTTTTACAAATTTGGATGTTACACCAAAAAGACCTCCCATAATCATCATCAGCCCTTTTGGAGCCTTCATCAGGGGAAGCTTGTATTTTTTACCGTATATGATTTTCATCATATCAGTCAGATCCAGCAGGCTCATGGTCCTTTCAGCCAGAATGTGCCTGCCTTCCGCGCTTTCTTTTTCCAGGGCCAGGATGTGGGCGTGGGCTACATCCCTTACATCTACAAATCCAAAATACAATTCGGGTGCACCCATGTAAAATTTCCCTTTCAGGATATCTTTCATCAGGTTGAGGCTTTCAGAGTCGGTAAGTTCTGTGAGTGAAGGACCCAGCACAAAGGATGGGTTGATAACTACGAGTTTCCATTGTTGCTGTTCACGGAATATTTTCCAGGCTTCCTGTTCGGCGATGACTTTTGAATAGGAATAAGGCTGGTGGCTGGGTGAACTGGAGGTATTGAATTGTTCTTCGTTGAATTCTTCCAGCCCTTTTTCCTGCATATCGATATTGTCACCAAAAACAGCGGCCACGCTGGAGGTAAGTACTACCTTCTTTACGGTTCCCGATTTTGTGGCTGCGTTGAGTACATTGCGTGTACCCAGCAAAGCAGGATCCAACAGTTCCTTTTGTGCATCCTTAAACCTTAGGGTAAAAGGCGATGCCACATGAATAATGGCATCGGAACCTTTGGCTGCCTTGTCAAAGCTCCCTTCTTGCAACAAGTCTGCTTCCCATAGTTCGAGCTTACCATTGGCAGAACCTGCTATAGAATCCAAATGTGAAAATTTCTCCTTGCGTGATTTGTCGCGCACAGTCATTCTTACGGTATACCCTTTTTCGAGCAACTCTTTTACTACCCATGAACCGATGTAGCCGGTACCGCCTGTAACTAATATGATTGCCATTGAATGTTATTTTTTATTTGTCTTATATTGAGAAATTAAATTTAGTTCTATAACAAGTTATTTTACATCTTGTTTGTTGGGATTCCTTATAAGTAATAGTTTTCTTTCAAAACTGATTGATTTCCGGGATTTACAGAAAACTTTTTCACAAACCAGCAGAATTTTTGCTCTGAATGCATACGGGTGAAAAATATTGAGTTATATTCGTGCATATTATTCAGGCCAATGTACAGGAAAATTTACTCAATTGTTATTTTTGTTTTCTTTTTGCTTCCGGTTTTCAGTGTAGAAGCTCAAACACAATTACCGGATAGCCTTAGGGATCAATTCGGTTCAGCACTTCATCCCAAAACAAAAATACAAATTATTCACAACGGGATAGCGCCCCATTTTTTGAATTACAATCTCGATAGTGCTGCAGCCTATCTGCAAAAAGCTGTTTCACTGGCAGACAGCATTCTGTTGCAAGCTCCACATCCGGATACTCTCCAGGAATACCATATTTTGAAGGCTCAATCTCTGCGTTCATTGGGGAATGCTTACCATGGAAAAGGAATAAATAAACCCGCTCTTGAGGCATTTTATGAAGCACTCGAAATATCCAAATCGTATAATGATCTCAATGGAGTAGCGCGGGCTGAACTTAATATAGGTAACGTACTAAACCGGGAAGGATTATATGACCAGGCGCTTGAATTTTTTTTAAAAGCGTATGATAAAGGAGAAACCATCGGGGAGAAAAGATTTATGGCTTATGCTGCCAACAACATAGGAAATGTATATATGAATAAGGGGGATACAGTGCAGGCTATAAAATATTATCAAACATCGATTGACCTGAAAGAAGAAATCAATGATTTTAGAGGAATGATTAATTCTTACAATAACATCGGGTTGATTTATAAAAACAGGGGTGAGTTTGAAAAATCTATTGAATATTATCAGATATCGCTCGATTTGGTAAATCAGCTTGATCATCGACAAGGGCTTTCCATGGTGCTAAATAATCTTGCTTCATTACACGTTGCGATGGCTGAAAGGGCTCTGCACTCAAATGATTATGCATCAAGAAACCAAAATTTGCAAAAAGCAGTGGACTTTGGTGAGAGGGCTATGATTGTAACCAGGGAAGTTGGTTCTTTGCCCCGTGAAAGTTCTGTTGCAGAGAGTTTAATGAAAGCATATCGTGGGTTGAGGCAATACGAAAAGTCGCTGGAGTATGCTCAGTTGTATATTCATATCAGGGACAGTTTGTTTAACGAAGAGAAAACAGCCATCATTGCAGAAATGCAGGCCCGCTTTGAAACCCAGCAGCAGCAGCAGGAAATTCATAATCAACAACTAATCATAGAAAGACAAGAAGCAGAATTTCAAAGTCAGCTTAACCAGCGGAACCTTTTGCTCGTTTTGATCTTGTTTCTTATTTCAGTCACCATATTGCTTTGGATTCAGTTTCGATCCAGGAAAAAATCCAGCAAACTCATCAACGAAAAAAACCAGATGCTTGGGTTTGCTTATGATGAGTTGCAGACTACCAATGAAGAGCTGCACACCACCAACGAAGAACTCGTTGCACAGCAGGAAATCATCAGGGAAAACCTGGAAAAGAAAATTGCTGTGGCCACCCAAATGCTCGAATTTAAGCAAAAATTCATGGCGCAAATCAGCCACGAGATACGTACTCCTCTTACAGGTGTTTTAGGCATTACGGAGGCATTTTCCAAAACCCCGCTCAATGAAGAGCAGTCCCGGTATCTCGAAATCCTTAAATACTCTGGCGAAAGTCTTATAGGCATAATCAACGATGTGCTGGATTATTCGAAAATTGAAGCCGGAAAGCTGGAGTTGAGAACAAAAGTCTTTAGCATCAAAGAAATGCTGCAATCGTCAGTGAATCTTTTCTCACAAAATGCCAAAGAGAAGGTCTCTCTTGAATTGAATTTGCCTGACGACATGCCCGAATACATAGAGGCAGATGAATTAAGGTTAGGGCAGGTGATTAGAAATTTACTTTCCAACGCCATTAAATTTACCGATAAGGGAAGTGTGAAAATTTTTGCAGTGGTAACAGATCTGGAGACTGCCAGTGGTCAGGCAATGTTAAAGGTCAGTGTAAAAGATACCGGACCCGGAATTGATAAATCGCAAATTGGTAAGCTCTTTAAGCCTTTTTCGCAGCTTCGCCGCGATCACCTCAGACCTGCGGATGGCACCGGGCTGGGTTTGTCTATTTGTAAGGAGATTGTGGAAAAGCATGGTGGAGAAATCGGAGTTTTAAGTGAACCTGGCAAAGGAAGTGAATTCTGGTTTTCTGTAAAGATCAATGTAAGGACTAAGCCTGAAGAAAGCCTGAAGAAGGTTTCTTCCCCGGTAACACCCTTCGACAGGGAACTGAAAGTTTTATTGGTGGAGGACAAGGAGATCAATCAACGTGTGATGAAATTACTGCTGGCTGGAATGAACCACAAAGTTACGTTAGCTTCCAATGGCAGAGAGGCCATTGCCCTGTTCCGACCCGGAATGTTCGATCTTATCCTGATGGACATTCAAATGCCGGTAATGGACGGAATGGAGGCTGCCCAAACACTCAGGGAACAGTATAATAACTCACTGCCTCCCATCGTGGGGTTGAGTGCCAATGCCCTGGAAGGCGATCGTGAGAAATACATTGCCCAGGGTATGGATGAGTATCTTACCAAGCCCTTCAATGTTGATGCGTTTATGAAGATCGTAGAGAAATTCTTTGCCTCCTGAGAAATTTGTCCTTTTCCGGGTATCGGTTTTGTTCCCTGCTGCCACTTTATTATACCTTCATGTAAATTCCCTCAATAATTTTGAATCCCTCTGAATTGGTTACCTGAAACCCTGATGCTATGGGTGGCAGTTGTTGTGAAATTTTACCCTAACCCTTTCCGGCATTAATAGTAACTTTGTGTGAAAACTCTAAAGTCATAAAAAAATGTCGAAAATTTTACTGGAAAATATGGAGTTCTTCGCCTATCACGGATGCTTCAAAGAAGAACAGATTATCGGCAACCAGTTTGTTGTCAATCTCGAAATCGAAACTCCCACGGATAAGGCAGAGGAGTCGGACAATCTGAAGGATACACTGAATTACCAGGAGGCATATAATCTTGTGGGCGAACAGATGCATCAAAAAAGTCATTTGCTTGAGCACGTGGGAAAACGGATTCTGGATGTGCTGATGGATAAATTTCCTGAAATTGAATATGTAAAAGTAAAAGTCAGCAAAATGCATCCCCCCATGGGAGGTAAAATGAAATGTGTTAGCCTGGTGC
The DNA here is from genome assembly GCA_011390575.1 of Sphingobacteriia bacterium. Lineage (GTDB taxonomy): Bacteria > Bacteroidota > Bacteroidia > Bacteroidales > UBA7960 > SKVR01. The sequence continues at coordinate 5,391 of JAABSE010000053.1, read as the reverse complement.
TCGAACGCCATAACAGATAATATGCAAAGTGCAGGCTATGGTAATTTTTTTTACTTTTGCACCTTGCCAAAATTTAAAATATATCCCCGATGGAAAAAAACGGAAACAACACCAATGAACCTAAAACTTCTCTCAATTTTCTGGAACAGATTGTTGATAATGATATAAAAACCAATAAGCATGGAGGGAAAGTACTTACCCGTTTTCCCCCGGAACCCAATGGATATCTGCATATCGGACACGCCAAATCTATTTGCCTCAATTTTGGGCTGGCGCAAAAATTTGGTGGAAAAACCAATCTTCGTTTTGATGATACCAACCCCACCAAAGAAAGCACGGAATATGTGGATGCCATCAAAGAAGATGTAAAATGGCTGGGCTTTCAGTGGCAGGAACCCATTTGGTTTGCCAGCGATTATTTTGAAAAACTTTATGATCTGGCAGTTTACCTTATCAAAAAGGAAAAGGCATTTGTTTGCGATATGACGGCAGAAGAAATGGGCAAAGGTAGAGGAACCCCTCAGGTGCCTGGTGTGGAAAGTCCTTGGCGCAATCGCAGTGTGGAAGAAAATCTCGATCTTTTCAAACGGATGCGGGAAGGTGAATTTAAGGACGGGGAGAAAGTGCTGCGTGCAAAAATCAACATGGCTTCCCCCAATATGCACATGCGCGATCCGGTAATGTATCGCATCATGCATGCTCATCACCACCGTACCGAAGACAATTGGTGTATCTATCCCATGTACGACTGGGCACATGGTCAAAGCGATTATATTGAAGGAATAACACATTCCATTTGTACGCTGGAGTTTGAAAACCATCGCCCGTTGTACGATTGGTTTCTTGATAACCTGGATATAAAAGATAACAGGCCCCGCCAATATGAATTTGCCCGTTTGAACCTTTCTTACACAGTAATGAGCAAACGCAAATTGCTCCAACTGGTGGAAGAAAAATATGTAAATGGCTGGGACGACCCACGTTTGCCTACCGTTTCAGGTTTGCGTCGCAGAGGGTATACTCCTGCCTCCATTCGCACTTTTGCCGATAAAGTAGGAGTGGCCAAACGCGAAAATGTAATTGATGTATCGCTTCTGGAGCATTGCATCAAAGAGGATCTCAATAAAAATGCTTCACGTGTAATGACCGTTTTGAACCCCGTGAAGCTCATTATTGATAACTATCCGGAAGGACAATCAGAGCAATTGCCCGTGAAAGTGAATCCCGAAGATCCGGAATCTTGTTTTAAGATGGTCTCTTTCAGCCGTGAGCTTTATATCGAAAGAGAGGACTTTATGGAAAATCCACCCAAAAAGTTTTTCCGCATGTCGCCTGGTGCTGAAGTACGTCTCAAATACGCCTATGTGGTAAGATGTGATTCTGTGGTAAAAGATGATGAGGGCAACATTACCGAAATCCATTGTACCTATTTTCCTGAAACCAAAAGCGGATTGCCCTCCAACAAAAAAGTGAAAGGTACGCTTCACTGGGTGAGTGTTCCTCATGCCTATGAAATTGATGTAAGAATATACGACCGCTTGTTTACGGAGCCTCAGCCGGAAGATGTAGAAGAAGGACGCGACTTTAAAGAATTCCTGAACCCCGATTCTCTGAAAACAGTGACCGGCTATACCGAACCGGTAGCCATTGGCTTGCGTCCAGGAAAAGCCATGCAGTTTGAAAGATTGGGATATTTTGTAGTAGACCCCGACAGCAATGATGAAAGGATGGTCTACAACAGGGTCGTACCTCTCCGTGATTCCTGGGCAAAAATTGAGCAAAAAGGATAAAATCAATATTTTAAAAATGACAAAACCCTGCAAGAATTAAACCTTGCAGGGTTTTTTTTGAGGCTCTCTTTGGGCAGGAGGAAATTCCTTGGAGTGTTTTTTTTGTTAAACAATAGTGTTGTAAATGTTAAACAAAAATCGGTGGTTCCGGTTTACTATCAATATGAGCAGCTTTATGATTAGCAAGCCTTTTTCTGTTTTCTTATTTCTTCAATAACTTAACCGGATAATTATGCATCTTTTATATCGCCGGCAGGAACTGGATACTACCCTGGAAAAAGCCTGGGAGTTTTTTACCAAACCTGAAAACCTGAAGGCCATTACCCCTGGTTTCATGGGATTTGATATAACCTCCATCAGTGGTCCGCGGGCACTGCATGCCGGTCAAATCATCACTTACAAAGTAAAACCCTTTCTGGGTATTCCTTTTCCCTGGGTTACGGAGATTACCCATGCGAGGAAACCTTTTTTCTTTGTGGATGAACAACGACTTGGGCCATTCATTTTCTGGCACCACAAACATTACCTGGAAGAGTCCGCTGAGGGTAAAGTGGTGATGATCGATTCAGTACATTACAAAGTCTTTTATGGATTCATAGGTACTTTGCTCAACCGTATTATTGTGAAAAAGCGGCTGGATTACATTTTTGATTATCGCACAAAAGTTATCAGGGAGATTTTTGAGGAAAACAACAGAAATGATTCTGTCTGATGCAAGTCATGATATGAATTTCACCGGTTATACAGATTATTGCAGAAGGAGGTATTTAACATAGAAAGTGGTATTGAAAAAAAGTTCAGCAATCCACATTGGATTGCTGAACTTTTATAAGTCAACCAAAGGTTTTATAAATTCAGACCACGTATGTTTCTGTAATCTTGCAGTTTCCCTGGGGAGTGAGCGTAATTGATTTTAGTTCAGCTGGCACCAGAACCGTGTCGCCGGCCTGCATAACTTCCACCCCTCCTGCATAATTGATCATACAATTGCCCTGAATACAGCAGTAAATTACAAAAGAATCCACAAAGCTATAGTCAACCTCTTTCTCTTTACTAAGTTCGATCATCCGGGTAGTAAAATAGGGTGAACGCACCAGTTCAGCCGGAGTGTCTTTTTCCAGTGTGTAAGGAGTTTTGTAGGTATCATACGTATTAAAATCCAGCACTTTCAGGGCCTGATCCGTATGCAGGTCGCGGTAGTTTCCGTTTTCATCCTTACGATCCCAGTCATAAACCCGGTAGGTAACATCGGAGGATTGTTGAATTTCCAGAAGGGTAATCCCTGCCCCGATGGCATGAATGCGGCCGGCAGGAATGTAGTACACATCTCCCGGGGCTGCTATCTCTATATTGAGAATCTCCTTCAACCTTCCGGCATTAAGGTATTCTGTGTATTGTTCCTGGGTTACCTCCTGGTTGAACCCTGTAATAATTTCTGCTCCCGGTTGAGCATCCAGCACTATCCACATTTCTGTTTTCCCCCGCGACTGGTGGTTCTTCATGGCATAGTCATCATCGGGATGCACCTGGATGGAGAGATAGCTGTCTGTATCCAGTAACTTTATCAGCAGTGGGAATTCTGTTCCGTATTTTTCAAAAACTCTTTCTCCCACCAGTTCGCCCATGTAAATTTCTATGAGCTCGCTGATGTTATTCCCGGCCAGGAAACCATTCTCAACCACCGACAAATTTTCTTTTTCACCTGAAAGTTCCCATGACTCCCCGCAGTTGGGGAGTGGTGAGAAGTCCTTGTTAAACAATGTCTTAAGCCGGGTGCCACCCCATACTTTGCCTTTGTATATGGGTTCGAATTTTAAGGGATATAGCATTACTCAGTATTTTAATGGGATTGACAAAACAGACCTGGTCAGCCTTGTCGTATTTGATTATTCAGGCCATTTTGCCTGATCAGAATCAATATCGATCATTACGCCCCAGCTCGCACTGATGAGTTTATCGTCTTCAAAATAGAAATCCATAACCGCGTCGCTGAAAGAAACTCGTCTCTCTCCCCACTCTTCGTCTTCTGTGTCAAGCTCTTTGAACCCGTTGTTCTGCATTAGCTCGGTAAGTTGCATCTCGTTCAATTCAAATAGCTTTTCTCCGAAAAGTACCGACTCACTGTTGTCGGTCTCAAAAGATGTAAATTTTCCTTTGTAATCTTTCTCGAAAAACACTGTATGTCCACTTTTCCAGTAATTCCATACTTCGGCATCCGATTCGTCTGCTTCGCCGGGCAAATCTTCAATCTCTTCGGGCTCTCCCATGTAGTTTTCTACATCTGAGGGGTCTGCACCAAACTTTAACTCTCCAAAGCCTATTAAAGGCTTAATCTCATAAGCATTATTTTTCATGGTTCAAAAATTTGCGGGTTAGAATTCAAATACCTGATTTATTAAGCAAACCTAATTATTTTTTGGATGCTAAGGCCAATCTTTTTCGATCTTTTATGTAAAAAGTTTTTCTGCTATTTGAACGGGGAATCCGGTTCGCTGGCAATATGGTTGTAAACCAGCTTGTCGGTCCATGCGGGTAAAAGCTTGTTGAGCAAAACGGTGATTTTACCCTGTGTGGTTAGAACCAGAGTGCGTTTGCGTTTTTCAACTGCCTTAAGAATGTGACTGGCAACGGTATCGGGTTGCATCATATCGTGTTCCTTTCTGGGAGATTCTCCCTGGGGAGTTCCGTCTTTCACCAGGGCTGTTTTCCTGATATTGGAGGCGGTAAAGCCAGGACAGGCTATCAATACATGCAGTCCTGTTTTCAGGTTTTCGGTACGCAGCGATTCCAGAAAACCGTGAATGGCAAATTTGGAGGCAGAATACCCGGTGCGCGCAGGAAGCCCTTTAAAGCCTGCAATGGAGGATACTCCTGTCACGCTTCCTTTGCTTTTGAGCAGCCAGGGCATGGCATAATGCGTGCAGTATACCGTTCCCCAGAAATTGACATCCATCAGTTTTCTGATAACCGACAATTCCAGATCTGCAAACAAAGCCCGCATGCTGATGCCGGCATTGTTGATCAGCACATCGATACCTCCGAATTTTTCCACCGTTTTTTCTATCAATTCGCGGCATTGCTGTTCTTCCGAAACATCCGTTTTTACGATGAGAAATCGCCCGCTGTCCCATCCTTTTTCCTGTGCATGCTGCTCCATGGCCAGGGTGTTTCTGGCTGCCAGTACAATTCGCATCTCTTTTTTCATGGCTTCCTCGGCAAGAGATTTGCCGATACCTGATGATGCACCCGTGATGATAATGACTTTATCTTGAAGTTTGCTCATGATAATTTAGCTAAAAGATTAATTTTGCTGATAAGATACTGTTGCTTTACAACAAAGAGTGCAAATATACTTTCTTTAAAACTATTCTGAATGCGAATTATAGAAGTAAAAAGCAAAAGGCAAAAAAAGGAGTTTCTGCAAGTACCTCGTATTCTTTACAAAGAGGATCCCAACTGGATATGTCATCTGGATAACGATATTGAAGCCGTTTTTGATCCTTCAAAAAATAAATTTTTTGATTTTGGTATTGCTGCCCGATGGGTTCTTCTGGATGACAACCAACAACTGATTGGAAGGGTTGCGGCCTTTATCAACCGC
>JAABSE010000052.1 GCA_011390575.1 Sphingobacteriia bacterium | reverse complement strand
CATCATGAGACGTTTGTTTGTCATTTTTTTGTTGTGGTCAATCTTTGGCTCTGCTGTGTTTGCTTCAACTGATAGTTTGTCAACTACTCCCGTTAAAACAGGCTGGACCTTTGGTGCACTTCCTGCCGTTGCATTCAATACCGATGAAGGCTTTCGCTATGGAGCCCTTGCCAACTTTTTTTATTACGGCGATGGCAGTACCTTTCCCAATTACATGCATTCGCTGTATTTTGAATGGTCGCGAACTACCAAGGGCAACGGCCTCAACAATTTTTTCTACGATTCTCCTTACCTTATTCCCAACACACGCACAACCTTCGATTTGATGTACCTCACGGAGCAAGCGCTGGATTTTTATGGATTTAATGGTTATGAAGGAACCTACGACAGAGATCTGGAAGATCAGGACATTGAAGGTGGTTCACGTATGTTTTACCGGTACGACCGCAAATTATTGCGTATCACGGCCGATTTTCAAAGGCGTTTTATGGATGATGACTGGAAATGGCTTGGTGGTGCCGGCTTCTTTGGGGTGCAGTTAGGCAGGGTAGATTTTGATGCCATTAATGATGGGCAGTCGGAAGAAGATCAGGCCTGGGTGATTGATAGTACATTATACGACAAGTATGTTGCCGCAGAGATTATACCCGAAGCCATCAGTGACGGGGGAAATACATTTTATCTCAAAGGCGGACTGATACACGACACGCGCGATCAACTTGCCAACCCCATGAAGGGGATGTGGACAGAGGGTATTTTGATAGGGGCGCCCGGCTTCCTGGGAAATGGAGATTTCGGTTATTTACAGGGAATTTTTATTCACAGGCATTATTTTACGCTGGTCCCTGAAAGGCTTTCTGTTGCCAATCGTCTGGGCTACCAGGGAGTGATTGCCGGCGATATGCCTTATTACATGCAACCTTTTATTTACAGTTCTTATAAAACCTACGACGGTTTTGGAGGAGCGAAAACCGTGAGAGGCGTAAAACGAAACCGCATCATGGGCGATGGGATTGCTTATGGTAATTTTGAGCTTCGTTACAAGGCTGTTCGGTTTTCTATAAAATCGCAGGATTTTTATATTTCCACCAGCGCCTTTGCCGATGTGGCCATGGTGACTCAAAAATATAAAATTGATTATTCTGCTCCTGGGGTACAAGATCTGGCCGAACAAGGTCTGATTGCAGAAACAGATATGCGGCCTCACTGGGGCACAGGACTGGGTTTGCATATTGTCATGAACCAGAATTTTGTGGTTGCCATCAATTATGGCATGGCCCTGGATAAGCAGGATGGCGACAGCGGGGTTTACATTGGGTTGAATTTTCTTTATTGATATTTTTTTTCTGTTATTTCAGTACCGGGCAAAGGATAACCAAATAAAGTTAAACTTTGCCCGGTTCCGTATTTTTGCGCAGTCTTTTTTCGCAGGATTATTTATTTTAGCCCTTAATTACACAGGAAAACAAAAATCACTTAGAAATGCTATACGTTTGAGAGGAACTCAGACGATAAAACATATAAATGAATTATTATAGACTATATAGCTTATTACTGTTGATGGTATGCAGTATAAGCCTTGAAGCAAGCACCAAAACCAGTATTCAGCAAGCTTTTACGCAGAGAACCGACCAGGCGCCCCAGATTGATGGTACTCTGGAAACCGAAATATGGGGTATGGCAGAAGTAATTGAAGAATTTGTTCAGTTCGATCCGGTATATGCGGGCCACCCCTCCCAGCGAACAGTGGTTCGCATCCTGTATGATGACAGGTTCATCTATGTAGGGGCCCTCATGTATGATGCAAAGCCAGACAGCATTCTGAAGCAATTGGGAAAACGGGATGAAAGCCTTAATGCCGATGCCTTTGGGATAAGGCTTGATACCTACAACAATCAGCTTGATGCCTATACCTATGAAGTTTCAGCCTCAGGCGTGCAAAGAGATTTTCGCCGGCAGGACCATACCTATGACGGGGTGTGGGACAGCGCTGTGAGAATTCATGATGAAGGCTGGACAGTAGAGATGAGAATTCCTTATTCTGCTTTACGTTTCCCTGCCTCCGAATGCCAGACCTGGGGGATGCAGCTTTACCGGAATATCAGAAGACATCGTGAAATGAATCACTGGGCCATTGAAGAACGCAATGTGTCCAACAACCTGGTCTATTGGGGACAACTCACAGGAATTTGCAATATTCAGGCGCCACTGAGATTGTCTTTGGTTCCTTATTTATCGCTTGGCTCCAGTCATTATCCTCACGGGCTTGCAGGGGTAAACAATCTATCCGGCTCATTTGGAGGAGGGATGGATTTGCGATACGGAATCAATGAAAGCTTTAGTTTTGATATGACACTTATGCCTGACTTTAGCCAGGTTCCTTCTGATAACCAGGTGAAAAACCTGTCCGCTTTTGAAACTGTTTATGGTGAACAACGCCCTTTCTTTAAGGAAGGGATGGATTTGTTCAAACGAGGAGGTTTGTTTTATTCCCGACGGATAGGGGGCAGGCCTTCGCGTTATTATTATGTTGAAGATCAAATGGAAGAGGGAGAACTGCTGGTGGAAAATCCTGAACAAGCCCGATTGATCAATGCCTTCAAACTGAGTGGCAGAACAGTGAATGGCCTGGGTATAGGGGTATTCAATGCCATTACAGACAATACCTTTGCACAGGTTGAATCTGTGGATGATGGAGTTCAGCGAAAAATTCAAACAGGGCCAACGGCCAATTATAATATCCTTGTTTTTGACCAGGCCTTATCCAACAACTCCTCAGCCTATATTATCAATACCAATGTGTTGCGTTCGGGCGATTTTCGTCATGCCAACGTTACCGGAGCCGGTACTACCCTGGTAGATGAGTCCAATACCTGGCAATTAGAGGTTTCCGGTGCTTTCAATCAATTGTATCTGAAAAACGATGAGGCTGACAATGAATTTAAAGTGGAAACAGGAAGCCGCTATAATGCTTCCGTGGCCAAAACCAGAGGGAATTTTCAGTTCCGGGTACGCCGTCATGCCATAAATCCCAATTACAATGACAATGATTTGGGTATTACTCATCGCAACAATCAAATAACCGACAGGACTGACTTTCATTACAATATCTATGAACCCTTCTGGATTTTGAGAAATACCCGTAACAGGCTCTTAATCCAAAACACAGCCCGATACAACAACTATAAAATAGAAAATACCTATGTGGAGTATAACGGAAGAATGACCACCCTGGGTTATATTACCCTGTTTCAGGGGTTGTTTGTGCAACCCACCAGGCAATATGACTATTACGAACCCCGAACAGAAGGAAGGGTATTTATAAAACCCGGCGGGTTAGGGGGCTGGGCAGGAATGTCTTCTGATTACCGAAAATCATTTGCATTGGACTTGCAGTTCAATTATAGCCAGGTACCCGGTTTTAATACAACCAACATGGCTTATAAGGTTTCTCCGCGCTACCGTTTTAATGATCAATTCTCTTTCGTGCACTCCCTGAATTTGAATTTTAATCACAACCAGCAGGGCTATGCCGGCCATTCAGATGACCATATTGTATTTGGAAATCGTGATGTTACCACTGTTGAAAATGTCTTTTCCAGCGATTATATTTTGAAAAATGACATGTACTTTAGCCTTCGTTTGAGGCAATACTGGTCGATGGGGGAATACAGAAGCTTTTATACCTTACGTGATGATGGCAGACTCAGCGAGGAAACCTACGATTATACCAGCAACCGGGACTTTAATTTCAATTCATTTAATATTGATTTGGTCTTTACCTGGCTCTTTGCCCCGGGTTCCAGTCTTAACCTGGTATGGAAGAATTCAATTCTTCATGAGCAAAGGGGTATCGTTCAGAATTATTTTGATAATTTTGACCTTTTACGGGATTCTCCCCAATACAACAGTTTATCGTTGAAAGTTTTGTATTATCTCGATTACCAACAGTTGAGGGGAGCTTAATATTTATAATATATGATCGTTGCACGGGAAATTCGAAAATCTTATGGTTCTCTTAATGTACTGAAGGGAATTGGAATTGAAATAGCCAAAGGTGAAATTGTATCCATAGTGGGTGCATCAGGAGCAGGAAAAACCACCCTGTTACACATTATTGGTACTCTCGACAAGGCAGACAGTGGCAGCCTTACCATTAATGAAAAAAGCCTTAACAAGATGTCAGACAAGGAGTTGTCTGCCTTCCGGAATCAAAATATCGGATTTGTTTTTCAGTTTCATCACTTATTGCCCGAATTTACCGCCCTTGAAAATGTATGCATTCCGGGCTATATCGGAAAAAAGCCTGAGAAGGCCGTAGAAGATAAAGCCAGAGACCTGCTGGCATTGCTTGGCCTTTCGGACAGACTGACTCATAAACCCGGCGAATTATCCGGTGGAGAGCAGCAGCGCGTAGCTGTGGCCCGCTCTCTTATCAATGATCCGGCAGTAGTGCTTGCTGATGAACCCAGTGGAAATCTTGATTCGGAAACCTCACGGGAGCTGCACCGGTTATTTTTCGACCTGAGAACCCAACTCAATCAAACCTTTGTAATCGTGACCCATAACAATGAGCTTGCCTCTATGGCCGACAGAAAACTCACCATGAAGGATGGGCTTATTGTTGAATCAATGATTCAAAATCAGCCTCAGAAATAACGGGGATATTAAGTTTCTCTGCTTTTTTTCTCTTCTCAGGTCCCATATTTTCGCCGGCAAGCAAATAACTGGTTTTTGAGGATAGTGATGAGGTGTTCTGGCCTCCTTTTTTCTCAATAAGTTCCTTCAGTTCATTTCTCGAATATTTTTCAAATACACCTGAAACAACTATTGTCTTTCCTTCCAGCGGCCTGTCGCCTGCCATGGTTTCATCAGGGACTTCAATTTCAAAGTTAAGCCCCGCATCTTTCAATGATTGCAAAACTTCCAGGTTTTCGTGATTGTTGAAAAAGTCTTTGATGCTTCCGGCAATTCTTTCGCCAATCTCAGGAATTTCTGTAAGCTCCTCAAAAGTGCTGTTTACAATGTTGTCGATACTTTTCAGTTCGCGCGCAATTTTTTTGGCTCCAGTTTCGCCCAGATGCCTGATTCCCAATGCAAATAAAACCCTTTCAAAAGGAACGCTTTTGGAGTTTTCGATGGCAGTGAGAATATTATTCACCGTTTTTTGCTGGAAACTGATTTTTTTCTTTTTCCCGGTCTCTTCCTCCTCAATGGTTTTGGTAAGACCCAGCAATTGATCATAAGTCAGGCCGTATAGGTCCGAAGCTTTTTCGATGAGTTTATTGTTGATCAAAACCTCTATTCTTCCTTCACCCAGCCCTTCAATGTTCATGGCCCTGCGGCTGATAAAGTGCTCTATTTTTCCTTGTATCTGCGGAGGGCAATGGTCGGAGTTGGGACAGAAGTAAAGGGCTTCACCCTCTTTTCTCTCCAGGGGTGTTTGGCAGCGGGGACAGTGCGTGGCATATTCTATTTTTTTTGCATCTGATGGTCGTTGGGCTATATCCACCATTACGATTTTAGGAATTATCTCTCCACCCTTTTCCACGAATACTGTATCGCCGTAGTGCAGGTCCAGTTCTTCCATTTTATCCGCATTATAAAGAGAGGCTCTTTTTACCGTAGTACCTGCCACCAGCACGGGACTGAGTTTTGCTACAGGGGTTACAGCCCCGGTTCTTCCTACCTGGTAGGTTACATCTTCGAGAATCGTAATTCCCTGTTCTGCTTTGAATTTGTAGGAGATGGCCCATCGTGGTGCTTTACTGGTAAAACCCAGTTCTTCCTGCACGCTGTATTGATTCACTTTTACCACGATGCCATCAATATCATAAGGAAGGTTGAGCCTTTCCTGAGCGATTTCTTCAATGTACTCCATCACCTGGTTTATATTTTCGCACAACCGGGTAAGAGAAGACACTTTAAATCCCCAGGCTTTGGCTTGCTGAAGGTTTTCGTAATGCGATTGAAAGGGCAAACTTTCGCCCAGCAAACCATACATGAAGCAATCGAGGTTTCTTTTGGATACCAGCGCTGAATCCTGAAGTTTAAGGCTGCCCGATGCAGCGTTGCGTGGGTTGGCAAAGAGGGCCTCGTTATTTTGCTCTTTTATTTTATTGAGTTCAATGAAGCTTTTGTGGGGCATGATGATTTCGCCTCTTGCTTCAAATTCGGCAGGAATATCTTCTGAAGGCAAAACCAGGGGAATGCTTCTGATGGTGCGAACATTATGGGTAACATCATCGCCCGTAACTCCGTCGCCCCTTGTAAGTGCCTGCACCAACCTGCCATTCTTATAAGTGAGACCAATAGCGATACCATCGTATTTCAGTTCGCATACATAAGAGAAAGGTTCATTTACAAGCTTACGGATACGTGCATCGAATTCTTCCAGCTCATCCCTTGAGTAGGTATTGCCGAGCGACATCATGGGGTATTTATGCTTAACACTGGCAAATTTTTTGGTTACCTGTCCTCCCACGCGTTGTGTAGGGGAGTCCGGGGAGGCAAACTCAGGGTATTGTTGCTCCAGTTTTTCCAGTTCTTTTAAAAGCTGGTCAAAATCGTAATCGCTGATTTGAGGGTTATCCAGTACATAATAGCTATGATTATGCCGGTGAAGTTCATGGGTTAGTTCTTCAATTCTTTTCTTTGCTTCCTGTTTGTCCATGGTAAAAAACTGTGAAAGTAAGGGTTAAAAAATCCGGTTATAAAAGTACAAAAAGCCGGCGTTGAAATGCACCGGCTTTTTGAAAAAATATTGTAATGGATGTAATTTATAACCCACCGATAATAACCCTGAGGTCTTGCGCATTGATACACATTACCGGAATTTTCTCCTTGTTGTAAATGATTCTTTCGTCGGGCGATCCAAATAAGCTCCATGTAATTTTATCCGGATCGGTAGAAATCATTATCATGTCAGCTTTTATTTCTTTGGCAAATTCCACTGTTTTTTCTGAGAAATTGCCTTTTTTGGGAGAGTAATTGTCAGTATAGGGAATATTGTTTTTCTCAAGAATCTTTTTAACCTGCCTGTGATCGGCTCTCAGCCTGTTCTGAATAAATTCATCAGGATAGGAGTCTACATAAATATGGAATTTGGATTTAAACTGCTTGTGATGTGCTATAGCCCATTTTACCTTTTGTTTAGAACCGGCTTCCATGTCGAGCGGAAAAACAACATCAGCAAACTTAGATTCATTGGCAGGCTGCTGAACCACAAATACCGGAACCGGGCAACTTTTCACCAACTTGATAGCAAAGCTACCCAGTAAAAACTGAATACCTTTCTTACCATGAGTGCCGAAAACCAATATATTGGCATTGATATCTTTGGTTACCTGTGCTATGGATTTAAATATACTACCCTTGCGAGTCATAAAGTCTACCTCAACAGCATGCTCCTTTTTAATTGACTGGGCTTTTTTCTCCAGTTTATCGTCTATGGCTTCCAGGGGCTCATTGGCTTTTTTGAGATTTTTAAGAGATGTTTTATTAATGATGTGTAGGATACAAACTTTGTATTGCAGGATTTTTGCCATTTTTACAGCATTCTCAATGGCGATATCACCAATAGCCGTGAAGTCGTAGGCTACAAGGATTACATTTTTATTTTCACTTTCCATATCTCGTAGAGTTTAAGGAGGATACGTTGAATTGGTTTCTAATGTTACAGTTAAGCTTAGAGATAAGATATAAAAACATCAAGGTATGTTACTCTATAGTAACACAAATTTTTGCATTTATTGTCTAAAATTAATTATATAATAAAAAGGGTTTTAAGATATTTCTATTCTAAAACCTTTAAATTAAGCTACTTATAAGTATTCGAAAACGAACCCAGTTGGTCGTTTGCTGTGGCGTCGAGCAATTGCAGCAACTCCCGCACCTGTGCAAGGTTGTGCTCTTTTTTTTCGTTGCGCAGCTCCCTTGCTGACCGGGTAAAAAAATCATGCTGAATGATAAAGCTTTGTTGCTTCAGATACCAATCCTTAAAAGTTATTTTCATATTGCTGTTCTCGCTCCATTCCCTGTGAAGCCTGAGGGCCGTAATGAAGAAATCTCCCCGTCCAATATAATCAAGGTCTGCATCACATAATATCATTCCCATGAGATCTTGCGGTTGCTGAGGTATCTGGGTTGACATTATCATACTGCAAATATGCTCAATTTGTTGGGTGCTGTAATTGTAGTCTCCAAGAATTTGACGGGCATACTTACATGCGAGTTCTTCGTTATTTTCGTAACGCCAGATAAATCCTGTGTCGTGAAATACAGCTGCTGTCTGCAAAAGTATAAGCTCTTCCCCCTTAATATTCTCCATTTCAGCTAATCTGTCTACAGATTCGCAAACATCAAGTGTGTGTTGAAAATTATGATAATAAAGATTGGGCTTTAATTCCTTTTTAAGTTTTTTGAGCACCAATTCTTTTATTTCCTCAAAATACATATTACAAACTGAACTTGTTAAGTGTTGTCAAAGCACAAAGATAAACTACTTTTTAATGTGGCAAATACATTCCAAAGGGCAATTGCAAAAAAATCACCCTATCATTATGTGGAAAAAATATGGAATTGTTTTTAGTCGTGAAGAATATTTCTGTAGTCTTAAAATACAGAATATATATATTGAAAAATACATCAATTTGTGAAAGTGTACATTTATTCTTTTCAAGTGTTTTTTTTTCCACAATTTACAGTCCCAACCTGTACATTACAGAAAAATGGACCATTACCGGTGCTGTTCTGGTTCCCCGTCCATAGCCACCGATATAATAAGGTTTCAGATCGGGTTCTTTGGTTTCAGTCAACCTTACCCGTGTTTTGAGGTTCCATCCCAGAAAAAGATTCGTAAATACTTCTGTTTTCAACCCACCACTAAACTCTATCCAATGCTGGTAAAAGTTGCTTTTATCCAATGAGCCGGAATAATCACCCCAATAGGGGTTGGAAATCAGATAATGAGGTGTTTCATGACTTAATATACTAAAGCCATAGCGTAAACCCACTACCACCAGGTCATTTTGTCCGGGCCGATTTCTTCCCAGAAGGTTGTAGTCAAATCCCAGGCGTCCGAAATATCCCGAAGCTTTATAACTGAAATCTTCTCTATCGGCATTAACCTGCATAAACCCACCTTCTGCCACCGCAAACCAGTTAAAAATCACTTCCGAATCTGCTGAAAACTCAAATTGTTGCACTTCGGGCTCAACAATCTGACGGAAGAAGGAAGATACATCAACCCCCAATCGTATGAAAAGTTCGGGCTTAAAATCGGGGAGTGTGTCCCTTGTTTCTTCAGTTTCTTCCGGGATTTCCTGCTGGTTTGATGTTTGAGCTGAAACACTAAAACCGGATAGTATCAGTATCATCATCACCATTGTCTTCATCATCTTCTTCAGGAAGCCAGGGGAAAATCTTAATATGCTCATTTAAAGAATTGGTTATGTTAGGATCATCTATTGCAATAGAGTCAATTGTATTGCGGGAATACCGCAAATCAGTCAGTTCGTAAAAAGTCGTAAAACCACATTCCATTGATATAAGATTGGGTAAGCGATTATATACAAACCATAGGGTGTCATCTAAAAAAAATTTGGCGTCATCAAGAAGAAAGGCGACTCTGAAAATATAAGCACAACTGTCGATGGTAGAATTGAGAGGCAATTCCATCTGGCTTACATTGCTCTCGTTGTTATAAATAACCGAGTCCTGGCCCACTCCAAAAACACTGATGTTGCTAATGCTTATAGGAGCAGGCGTTTCATTGACAGTGTCTACAGCATAAAATCCGATTCTTGCAGGTACCGTTGATACATCTTCACAAACATCTTCATTAAGGCAGGAAGCCAAAACCATACTACATGAGATACATAATGCGATGAGCCGGTATTTGAATCCTGGCTGGGAAGTGTTTAAATTCAGGGTCATGGATTATCAATTCGTTTCCGTAATATTTGATATAGCAGGTATGGCTTATAAAGTAAACGATGATTTTTATAAGGAAGTACAAAAGTAAGAAAAAAGTAGGTGGAAGATATGTTAGCCATGCTTTATCTTCGGTCATTTTTCAGCGAAAAAATAGGCTTTGGCACCCAGGCTGTTCAGGCTGTCAATAGGACGGCAGTCGGGAGAAAGGATATTCTGGTGGGCATTAAAGGCAATAGAGCCACAACCTCCACCGCAAATAAGCTGCATATTGCAATTACGGCATTCTTCGATATGTTGTACATCCCTTTGTTGCCATACTTTAATCTTTTCCTCATCCAGGGTCACTTCCGGATAAAATGTACCCAGCTTTTCTCCCGGTTTTCCGACGGTGGCTGTGCATGAATAGATACTTCCTGTGAAATCCATGGCCCATTCACTTTTACAGGCCGGACAGGAATCAAACAATGCCTCCGGCAGTTTGCCATTTTCCTGCAAAAACTTCATGACAGAAAATGCAGGCTTGTGGAACTGTGTGATTTGAGGATGTTCTTTAATAAGCCGCAACAATTCCTCATAAAGAGAGATTCGGTTAAAAAGAAGCGATTGTCCGTTCTGGCAATAGTGAAGTTCATAATTGCGGCCAATCTGGGTTTTAAACAATGGATGTTCTGTCCAACCCCTGGCAATGGCAAAATCAGCGAGTGCATGAAGGTCGGCAATGTTTTCCTTATCCACCACCATGCGCAGATTAACGGATATGTTTTTTTCAAGGCAAGCATCGATATTTTCGACGATGGCAGCAAAAGTGGGGGCATTATTTTTTAATCTTCTGCGCTTGTTATGCACATCTGCCGTGCCATCGAGGGTAATCTGTATTTCACGCACAAATTCAGGTTCGAGCAGTGGAAGATACTCATGCAGATTAAAACCGTTGGTTACGATGGCAATATCAATTTCATGCAATTTTGCTTGCGCTATAAAGTAAGCAAGGTTGTCTTTGTAATTCGGTGAAGTCAGGAGGGGCTCTCCTCCGAACAGGGTGATGTACTTTTTGCGATCAGCGAATTTTTCTTTGATAAAACTAAAAAATGCATCGGTGATTTCTTTGGAAAAACGTTCCTGAATTTGCGGGTACTCGCTCTGGTAGCAATAGGAGCATGTAAAGTTGCAGTTATAGGTAGGGACAAAAAAGAGCTGAACTTCTTCCTCTTCCCGCTCTTCAAGAAATTCAATGTATTTGAGACGATAATCCAGTTCTTCCTTTTCCGGAACAACTATGTATCCCTTTTCGATAAATTCTGATGGATAATTACCGGCGGGTGCGGAAGTCAGTATCTGAAATTCCTGATGAGAAATGATATCAGCATTCCCGGACAGAATGTTAACGAGAATGTACTCTTTTCCTTCCACAAGAGGGGAAATGATGTTGTGACGGGATGGTTTAAGTGACATAGTATACGTTCTGTCCGGGAATAAAAAAATAAATTAGTCGTGGCAACCCACTTGATTTTTAGACAGTTTAGCACAGCACTGTGCCTGTTTTTTTTCTGTAGTTTGCGTTTTTGTGCTTCTTTTTACAAGAGTTTTCATAATTCTTATGTTTCGGTATTAAAAAATGTTGACTTAATAACGCTGCAAGATACAAAAAACCTTGCAGAGCTTTCTTATTATTTCTTTGTTTTAGTACCTTTTATGGTAAAACTGCATACGTGAATTTCTCCTTTCTGATAGGGGCTGGATTCTTCAATAATTTCTATGGCATCAAAGCCTGCTTCCTTCAGGTTGTCAAAATACTCTTCCCTTGTTACGGCTCCTGCCCAGCATTGAGCTACTGCTTCCGGGTCATTTCTGTATTTATCAGAAACCTTTTCGATGGAAAAGATATCGCTTACCACAAAACAACCACCATACTTTAAGATCCTGAAAATTTCTTTCCAAACGGCCCCCTGATCCAGGCTGTGATTCAGGGTACAATTTGACAAGACCAGGTCGAGGGTTTCGGTGTCAAGTTGAATGTTTTCCAGTTCGCTTTTTATAAATGCCACATTCTCCAACTGAAGCTTTTGTGCGTTCTCTCTGGCGGTATCCATCATGGCATCAGATACATCAACTCCCCAGGCAAACCCTTCGGGCCCTGCCATGGTAGCCATTTTCAATACATCAAAACCTTTTCCTGACCCCAAATCGGCGCATTTAAAACCTGGTTTTATTTCTGCATAATTGATAGCCCCTCCGCAAGAAAGACAGCATTCCTGTCCGGATAATTCATCGTACCTGCGTGATATGGCTTGTGTAAATTGTTGCGTCATGAACTGAATGTATTTAAGTATTTATATGAGACTGCAAATTTAAGCATAAAAATTGCTTTTTTTAGCCTGGTTTTGTTTTCAGGGCATATTTATAATCATTCCAGATAAGGCATACCAGATGGTTGCTGCAGAGAAGGCGAATTTCAATGCTACACCAAAGAGCAATCCCACAAAGCTGCCTAATGCAGAGCGAGCAGCTTCTTTATTGTTTTTTCCGTTGACTTTTTCGGCCAGCCAGGCTCCTGCCAGGGGGCCAATGAGTGCACCCAGAGGCGGAAAAAATAAAATGCCCGCTAATAATCCAATGGTAGCGCCAAAAACTCCATGCCTGCTTCCTTTGTTTAGGCGCGTTCCCCATATCGGTAACAGATAGTCCGCAACAGTAATAATAAAGGCCAATATCCCTAAGGTGTAAAGAATATTTTGAGGGATATGGGCATAATCCGTAAAATGAATCAGCAGCAAACCTGCAAAACTTAATGGTGGCCCGGGCAAAACAGGAAGGAAAGCCCCTGCCACTCCCAGCAACAGGAAAATAATTCCGGCCGAAAGCAATATAATATCAATAGCCATAACCCTCAGAAGGAATCACAATAGCCAAAATAAGGTAAAGCAACAGACCGCTGCCATAAAATATAATACTGATGAGGAACAGAATCCTGATGAGGGTCGGATCAATGTGGAAGTATGCGCCAAGTGCGCCGCATACGCCAAAAATCATTCGGTTTTGGTTTTTCCTTAAACGCTTCATTTTGATTGGAGTTTCTGGTTCATGATAATGGATGATTGCAGTTTTCCACTGTAAAGTTAAAGGGATATTCTCAATTATTTCAGTTCAAAACTTTTTCCTGTAAAAAAGAATGCTGCTAATGGGATGTAAATTCCCAAAGCAGCATTCAGGTATTATAAGGGTTTATCTATTTTGTTATTACCAGAATCCTGGTAAGGTTTTGCAATTCCGATACAAAATTAACAATGTATGTACCCTCTTTTAAGTCTGTTAACTCTATCTCTGCAGAAAGATCACTGACCTCTTGTTCTTTGACGATCCGGCCATCGATGCTGATGATGCGAATGAGACCTTGATGGGGAACAGTAAGGAAGAGATTTTCAGATGCAGGGTTGGGATACATGAGGAATGTGCTCATTTCAGGATTACCAACTGAAACTTCCTCATCTGTGGTGAAGCTCCATGTTTGAACATTTTCTGCCAGCGGGCCATTGTCCATATCTGCGCTGGGTACGACCTGCCAGTGATACGAAGTCAGAGGCTCAGGGGTAAAATCTTCCAAAACAATAGAATAGGTTGTTAGTTCTTCATTATAACTCACCCAACCCAGCAAATCCTCTTCTGTCAATTCCATGGAAGTTCCGAGATAGACCCAAAAACCCTCTGCCAGCGTATAGTTTTCATCATAAAGATAATCCCAGGCAAGTTCAGTAAGTTCCAGGCTTACCTGTGTTGCACCGTCTGCAGGGGCAGGATTTTCTGCCGTATTGGGGAATTCATGAACAAAAGCTTCAGTAGAAAAAGTCCAGATATCAACGTTTTCTGCTTCGGGGCCATCTTCCTGACTTACAGTGGGAACAACTTTCCAGTAATAATCGGTAAGGTGCAGCAATTCAATTGATTCAATAGATACAGTATAAACTTCTTCCTTGTTGTCATATTCTACCCAGGCAATCATATCCTCTTCGGTAAAATTGTCGCTGTCTCCGAAGTAAACCAAAAATCCTGCTGGTTCAGTAAACATATCATTAAAAATATATCCCCACGAGAGTGAGGCAAGATCAAGGCTTATATTTTCAGCATTGTTGGCAGGAATAGGGTTTTCTGCCGGATTGGGATAATCATAGGTGAAAGATTCGGTGGTAAAAGACCATACTTCCGGCTGTTCTGCTTCGGGACCATCTATCTCATCAAGAGAGGGTATAACTTTCCAGTAATAAGTTTTCGTGTAATCCAGGACTACTATATCAGTAGAAAAAGATTCTTCACCTTCTGCATATTCGATCCAGCCAATATAATCCAATTCTGTTAGCTCCTCATTTTCTCCAAAATAAACTTTGAAACCTGCCGGATTGACAAAGTAGGGGTTTACAGCATAATCCCATTGCACCGATCCCAGTATATAAGAAACATTCTGCTCACCGTCTGCCGGAGTGGGGTTGGTTGCCACATCAGGCATGGCTGCAGGAAGCTCGTCAGCGCCAATATCCGGGTCCTGTGGGTCACGTAGCATGCCGTCAATATCTTCCGTAATGGCAAAGGGCAGGGCAACAGGTTGTGCATTGCCTCTGACTACGGTGGAGGCAAGGGGATCAACGTGAAGATCATCTGAAGCCAGGAAAGGAACATCTTCAGTGTAACTGTTCTGGTCGAAAGTGGCCGCTCTGAGTTTAAATTCTGCCAGTGTCTGGTCAGAAGCTGTGGAACTGCCGTAAAAAATGAGGTTTTGGGGAGAAGGTGTCCCCGCGTAGTAGATATTGTTGTCAGAATCGGGTTGAATATTTCCCAGTGCAGCGGTACTTTTCAATAATGCTGTGGCAAATCCGGTGCCTCCGAGGGGCAGGGTGGTTTTATTTACAAAGATGTTGTTTCTCAGGTCTACGGGGTCGTTAATATTATGGACACTCAATGCGGTTGAAATATTATCCGAATTGGTTGCAGCATAGTCAATAAAAACACTGTTATAAAAAATGTTTACACTTACAAAGCTTCTTACGTAAATGCCTCTTACCGAAATTCCCGGGGATGCAGGTGCGGCAACTCCCGAAATCATATTGTTATAAATATCTGCCGTAACTCCTGTGGCAAAAATAAAAATACCGGATGCATAGGAAGAGCCCACACCGTCTGTTGTGATGTCATTCAAAACATTGTTGTAAATTTCATAATGAACATTTCTCTGGTTCAGGTACATGCCAAAAACCGAAGTAGCTTCACTAAACTGTCCTTCAATCCTGTTGTTGGAAATCACAAATGTTTCTGTCAGTTCGCCACTGGGCAGTGAGCCCGTTGTTGAAATGGAAGCCGGAGCTGTATTGGTGCCATCATCAGGTCGGTTAAGGTTCAGGATTTGCACACCATCTATAACTGCACCGTTTTGATTGAGCAGGTAAACACCGCTGAAAACAATGTCTTCAATGATATGTTCTCCACCCTCCATGGTGCCAATACTGTTTCCTGTATCCATGAGGTCAACCTGTCCGGTATTAGAGTTTAACTGGTAACCAATCAGCACATTGGAAATGTGATTGTCAATAAAGAAATTGTTGCTGTTGCTGCCTTCATGACTGGTTTGCTCGAAAGAGGGAAATGCCCTGATACCGTTGGTTTGATTGGAGTTGGTCTTGTTGAGTGTAATATGGGTATTCTGAATCATGTTAAATTGTGCGCCTGTTTCAGCGTCAGCATTGGTAAGGAAAATTCCATATTCCAGCATCCCGTCAGGGTTTCTGATGTCAAGTCCGTCAATGATGATTCCTCTTGCTCCCTGAAGGGTTATTGCGGCTTCTTCATCGGCTGATGTACCACTGAAGTTTACAATGGGCTTGCTTCCTGTTTCGTCCCACTGCAGAATATAGGGAGCGGCAGGTTCTGTTTGTGCAGTAAGGGTAATTAGGGGTTCGTCAAAGGTAGTGTCACCGCTGATATTAAACACTGTACCGTTGTCACCAGCCGGGTTCTGATTGATGAAGGTAACGACCGATTCCAAATCCGGAAAATCATCAGAAGGCACATCATAGGATACCTGTCCTTTGGCTGTAAATGTTACACTGATTAAAATCAGGATCAATAATAACGGGTTGTAAAGTTTGCTCATAATGTAGTTGGGTTTTGTGTAATTATTGTAATGTTTGTTATAGAAGGGTTGAGTTAGTTTACAGAATTGTCTGCATGTATTATCATTTCATGAAATGTGCGCTTGATCAAAACTATGTGTTCATTTTTTATTCTCAATATATTCAAAAGTACAAAATCTAAAAATAATTCGCATTGTATTTGACAAAATTGACAATTTTTAATGCCCTAAAACAAAGATAAATATATTAAATTTGATAGTTTTCAAACCAACCTTTACGGACAAACTCAAAGATGCTTAAATCAGTTGTTTTTTCAATTCTTATATTTTGCTGGCTGATGCCCATTTCAGGACAGGAAAACAATCCTGCGACTGATAAAACCGGCATAGGGCTGACGCTCAGCGGGGGAGGAGCCAAGGGGCTTGCGCACATTGGTGTGCTGCATATTATCGACAGTCTTGGGCTGGAAATTGATTATGTGTCAGGAACCAGTATGGGAGCTGTTGTTGGCGGGCTGTATGCTGCAGGTTACAGCGCAAAAGAAATTGAAGAGATTGCCCTTTCCCTTGACTGGCAGGATATGTTTTCGAGGCATTCAGAACTGGGTTATACACACCCCCGAAGACGGGAATTTCACGGGAAATACATTGTTCAGCTTCCTATCGAGAACTGGAGTATCGTTACCCCCACAGGAGCTATCGAAGGGCAGCAAATGTGGAACGCCCTGGGTAGATTGTTCTTTCATGTGCGAAGTGTAGATGATTTTAATCAACTTCCTATTCCTTTTGCCTGCGTTGCAACGGATGTTTCCACGGGAAATGCCATTGTTATGCAGACCGGTGATATTGTTACCGCGATAAGAGCAAGTATGGCTTTACCTTCCTTGTTTACTACTGTTGAAAGAGAAGGGAAAGAACTCATTGACGGTGGGGTAGTGATGAATTTTCCGGTAAAAATTGCCAAAGAAATGGGGGCAGATAAAGTTATTGGGGTAAAT
Source organism: Sphingobacteriia bacterium (assembly GCA_011390575.1). Classification (GTDB taxonomy): domain Bacteria; phylum Bacteroidota; class Bacteroidia; order Bacteroidales; family UBA7960; genus SKVR01. Next base: position 9,776 of record JAABSE010000052.1, on the reverse strand, counting down.
GTTTCGCAAGGGTTGAGAAAAGCAGAAGAATTACAAAACCCAATTGATATATTATACCAGATGGGTTTTTACCTGGATGCCAGAAGTTTTGCCGAAAACCGCATTCATGCTGATGTTTTTGTTGAACCTGATTTGAAAAAATACACTGCTGCAAGCTTTCAAAGCGTAGAAGCCATTATTGAGCAGGGGAAAAAGGCTGCCAGGTTAAACATTGATAAATTACTGAAACTAAAAGAAGAGACCCGCACCGTTTACTCCTACGAAGTAACCCACAGCGATTTGCGAAAAATCCATGAGTTTGTTGCCGATACATTCGAATTTGAAGGGTTAAACAACGTAAGGACATGGTTTGTAAGAAATGCTATTTCTATCCAAAAAGGGGATACCCTGAATAAGCAAAAACTCACCAGCGTTGTTAACAGGCTATATGCAACGGATTATTTCAACAGGGTTACTTACCGGTTTTTGCCCGGTGAAAACAATATCAACGGCAACCTGGTATTTTCATTCGAAGAAAAACCTTTTGGTAGTGTAGGAGCCGCCATTCATTATAACAACTTTTCGGGGGTAGGGTTGATAGGCAATCTTACTACCAATAAATTTCTATTTTACAATACGGGAGCTTACCTTAAAGCTCTGATAGGTGAGCAACCTGCACTGAGAGGAGGAATCGATATTTTTACCAGCGACAGACAGAATACCTGGGTAAATGTGGAAGGATTAGCTCAACACATTGTTTTTCCGGTGTTTGAAAATTTCGAAAGTGTTGCCGAATACTCCCAGAATTATTTTCGCATAGAATCTTCTTTTCAAAGATTAACCGGACAAAACAGTTATATCTCCGGAGGAACAGCCCTGTATTATCAAAGCTTATCACCCAATATTCGCACTGATTTTTCTGTCAGGGGCCATACAACCTCTCATGAACTGTTTCTCCGATGGAACCATAACAGCCTCAACCGGCTGGCCTTTCCCCAAAGTGGAACTCGTTTCAATATCAATTCAACCTTCTTTTTTAATCAAAAACCCTCGCTGCGTTTTAATCAGCCCGATGGAAACGTTAGCAGTGACCTCCGGGAGGCAGGAATAGAAATCAGCAATTATTTTCAGGCTGCATTTAACTGGGAATCATACATTCCCGTAAATCCCCGCCTTACTTCATTTAATCATCTTCAGGCAGGGTATAACTTTTTTTACAATCAAAGTTTTATTAATATGTTTAACCTGGGCGGCACCTATCCTTTTCTGAAAAACCAGGTCACCTTTGCAGGACTGAACGAATACGAAGTTATTTCTCATGGGGTTATTAAAGGGACCATGGGCTGGCAATACAATATCTGGGACGAATTTCTTATTAGTCCTCTGTTTAACGCCGCACTATATGGTTTTGAAGTGGAAGCCCTGCAGAATCTTTCTTCAGACAATTTATTGCTGGGAGGGGGACTCAGCATAGGATACCTTTCAGGTTTAGGCCCCATGGAAGTCACTTTTGCATGGAGTCCTCAAAACAAAAAACTTCTTGCTTACGTAAATCTCGGCTGGACATTCTAAATGCATTTATACGCATTTAATGTGTCTCTTACAGGTATTTGTGTAAACTTTACCCTTTTTTTGTTGTTTAAAATAGTAATTTTAACTGACTATACGTCTGTAGCCTTTATAGGCAAAGATGTATAAGGGTTGTATGTTGATATTGGATTAATAATGAATTGAATAACACAATTGCCTTATATTCAATAGTTTTTAAAACCTCAGATGCATTAAAACCAGACCATGACAATAAATTAGTAAAAATAAAAATCCTAATTAAATGAGTAAAATTGTAGTAAAGAATCCTGTGGTAGAACTGGATGGCGATGAAATGACCCGTGTAATCTGGACGTTTATCAAGGAGAAATTGATTTTTCCTTATCTCGATATTGATATTAAATATTTTGATCTGGGAATGGAATATCGGGATGAAACAGATGACCAGGTTACTATTGATGCTGCGCATGCCATCAAAAAATATGGTGTTGGAATCAAATGTGCCACCATAACACCGGATGAGGCACGTGTAGAAGAATTTGGGCTGAAAAAGATGTGGCGTTCACCCAACGGAACCATCAGAAATATTCTCGGAGGCACAGTTTTCCGTGAACCTATTCTTATATCCAATATACCGCGCCTGGTACCCGGATGGACCAAGCCCATATGTATTGGCCGTCATGCCTTTGGCGATCAATACAAGGCTACTGATTTTGTAACCAAAGGTCCGGGGAAACTTACCATTACTTTTACTCCCGATAACGGGTCTGAACCTATTGAACATGAAGTATATCAGTATGAAGACGATGGCGTTGCCCTTGCCATGTACAATACCGATGAATCTATTGCAGGTTTTGCACGATCTTGCATGAACCAGGCGCTGATGAAGAAATGGCCCCTGTATCTTTCCACCAAAAATACCATTCTGAAAAAATACGACGGTCGCTTCAAGGACATCTTTCAGGAAATCTTTGAAAACGAATACAGCCAACAGTTTAAAGAAGCCGGAATCACATATGAGCACAGGCTTATAGATGACATGGTAGCGGCTGCTCTGAAATGGGAAGGTGGCTTTGTGTGGGCCTGCAAAAACTATGATGGCGATGTGCAGAGTGATACCGTGGCACAGGGTTTTGGCTCATTGGGTTTAATGACCTCCACGCTTGTAACTCCTGACGGAAAAACCATGGAAGCAGAAGCAGCGCATGGAACCGTTACACGCCATTATCGCCAGCACCAGCAAGGCAACCCCACTTCTACCAATCCCATAGCCAGTATTTTTGCCTGGACCCGTGGTCTGGCCTTCAGAGGAAAACTTGATGGAAATGCTGAACTTGCCGATTTTGCCCATACACTGGAGAAAGTCTGCATCCAAACTGTCGAAAACGGACAAATGACCAAAGACCTGGCCTTGTTAATTCATGGTAGTAAAATGACACAGGATCACTTCCTTACTACTGAAGAGTTCCTTGAAGCCATTAATAATAATCTTAAAAATGAACTTGCAGATAACTGACCTTTAACCTAAAAAAAAGCCAAAACCATGGAGTATATAAAACACCGCTTTTATGAAGCAGCACTGAAAAAGTTTGATGAATACCAGAAAATAAGAAAAGAGTATTCTGACGTTGTGGTTGGAAAAGTAACCATTGGAGATGTTTTCTCCGGAATGAAGGGAATTCCGAGTTTGCTCACCGAAACCTCCAAGCTTGATCCCAATGAAGGGATTCGCTTCAGAGGTGTTGCACTCACCGAGTTAAGAAGAACTATACCGCGCCTATGCGAACATGGAGAACCTCTTCCTGAAGGATTGTTTTACCTGATGCTCATAGGGGAAGTACCGGAGTTGGATGACATTAGTAATATCAGCAAAGACTGGGCTACGCGGGCCATTGTGCCACCACATGTATTTGATGTAATTGAAGCCATGCCCAAATCGGCACGACCTATGGCTCAATTTGTCGCCGCCATTACTGCTATGGCTTCAGATTCTTATTTTCTCAACGCACACCAGGCCGGGGTAAGCAAAAAACATTACTGGGATACTACGTATGAGGATGTAATGAACCTCATTGCCCGTTTGCCACGTATTGCAGCCTATATTTACCGCAGATCATTTCATAAGGGTGAGCATATTGATCCCGATCCGCGTCTGGACTGGGCCGGCAACTTTGCTCATATGATGGGCTACAGTGCTCCGCCTCACAAAAGACTTATGCGTTTGTACATGAGTGTGCATGCTGATCACGAGGGAGGCAATGTATCTGCCCATGCTACCCATCTGGTGGGGTCAACCCTCAGCAATCCTTATTATGCATACGCAGCGGGTATGCTTGGCCTGGCAGGCCCTTTGCATGGATTTGCCAACCAGAATGTGCTCAGCTGGATTTTTGACATGATGAGAGACCTCAATGATGAAGATCCTTCGGTTGAAAAAATCAAACGTTACGTCAAAAAATTCCTCGATGCCGGTGGAGTAATACCAGGTTTTGGTCACGCCGTGTTGCGCATAACAGACCCAAGGTATACAGCTCAAAAGGAATTTGCGGAAAAATTCATTAAAGAAGACAACCTGGTGAATATCGTAAATAAACTTTATGAAGTAGTGCCGCCCCTTTTGGAGGCCACCGGAAAGGTTAAGAATCCCTGGCCCAATGTTGATGCTTATAGTGGTGCGTTGTTGCGCTATTACGGCATTAAGGAGCACCAGTTTTATACGGTAATGTTTGGTATGTCAAGAGCATTGGGTGTTCTTTCTTCTTTGCTGTTCGACAGGGTGTTTGCTTTACCTATCGAAAGGCCTTCTTCATATCCGTTGCAATGGTACAGAGATGTGGCAGAAGGGAAAATAAAGCCCAACCTGAAAGAAGCACCAATGAAATAATGGATAGGGTTGGTATCAGCAGAATGAATCTGTGCCTGAATCCAACGGAAGAAATTATTGTTTTTCATAATATCTGGCAGGATGCAAAATCAGCATCCTAAATACATAACAAAAGAAGACTTATGACAAAATTACCCTACAACATCAAAGACCGATTATCAACTTCAAAAGGCGATTTTGATTTTTTCAGCCTGGTTAAGCTTGAAAATGAGGGAAGAAAGGTATCACATCTGCCTTTTTCCATCAGGATATTGCTTGAAAATGCTTTGCGCAATTTTGACGGGTTTGGAATTACGGAAGAGAATATAGAAACGCTGCTCAACTGGAAACCTGCACCCACCGACAAAGATATTCCTTTCAAGCCTGCACGGGTTTTGATGCAGGACTTTACGGGGGTACCGGCAGTGGTTGACATAGCTTCCCTCAGAGCTGAAGTAGCCCGCAAAGGGAAAGACCCCAAAGCGATTAACCCGCTTGTGCCTGTTGATCTGGTCATCGACCACTCGGTACAGGTGGATTTTTTCGGCACCCAATATTCCAGCCAACGGAACGTGGAGATTGAATACCAGCGTAATGGAGAAAGATACCAGTTTCTGAAATGGGCACAAAAGGCTTTTGATAACTTTTCTGTAGTACCTCCCGGAATGGGAATTTGCCATCAGGTAAACCTTGAATACCTGGCACAGGGGGTTACCATACGGGATGGGGTGGCCTTGCCCGACACACTCGTGGGTACCGATAGCCATACACCCATGGTTAACGGAATTGGAGTAGTAGGATGGGGTGTAGGAGGTATTGAGGCAGAAGCAGCTTTGCTGGGGCAACCCATCTACTTTATCATGCCTGAGGTAATTGGTTTAAAGCTGACAGGCAAACTTCCCCTTGGTACCACGGCTACAGACCTTGTGCTTACCATCACACAGTTGCTCCGCTCTCATGGTGTGGTGGGCAAATTTGTGGAAGTATTTGGAGAAGGCCTGGATGGCCTTACGGTTCCTGACAGGGCAACCATTTCTAACATGTCGCCCGAATTTGGCTGCACCGTGACATATTTCCCCATAGATGATCGCACGCTGGATTATATGCGCAAAAGCAACCGCCCTGATGATCAGGTGAAGCTCGTGGAAGATTATTGTAAGGCCAACATGTTGTGGCGAACAGGAAAGGAAGAAATAACCTATTCGCAAGTTCTTGAACTGGACTTGTCTTCAGTTGAGCCCACCATTGCCGGCCCCAAACGGCCCCAGGACAAAATATTGCTCCGCCAGGCCAAGGAAACCTTCAGAAGCCTGCTCACATCTGATTTTAAGCGGGAATATATTGAGCCCGATAAGCGGGAAATTGATCAGTGGTCAGCAGAAGGAGGAGGAAGCGGAATGAAACAAGAGCCTCAGGCCACACCCGCCGGGGTAGAGGTTGAAACAGAAAAAACTCCCGGACTAAGGACGGTTGAAATAAAAGTAAACAATGAACGCTTCAGGATCAGCGATGGTTCAGTTGTGATTGCTGCCATTACTTCCTGCACCAACACATCCAACCCATCAGTAATGATTGGCGCAGGTATACTGGCCCGCAAGGCACGTGCTTTGGGGCTGGATGTGAAACCCTGGGTGAAAACCTCCCTTGCGCCGGGTTCAAAGGTGGTAACTGATTATCTTGAAAAATCAGGCTTGCTGGAAGACCTTGAAGCCCTTAAATTTCATGTGGTGGGCTATGGCTGTACCAGCTGCATTGGAAATTCAGGTCCGCTACCCCCTCACATTGCAGAAGCAGTGGATAAAAATGAGCTGGTGGTAGCCTCTGCACTTTCCGGCAACCGAAATTTTGAAGCGCGCGTGCACCCGCAGGTAAGAATGAATTTCCTGATGTCCCCCATACTGGTGGTCGCCTATGCACTTGCCGGCAGGGTAGATGTGGATTTGATAAACGAACCCCTGGCCTACGACCCCAACCTCAATCCGGTTTTTCTGAAAGACATCTGGCCCAGCCATGATGAAATTCAGGATACCATGAGCAAAGTGCTTACCAAAGATGATTTTGAAAAGAACTACAGTGAAATATTTGAAGGCAATGACATCTGGAAAGAGATGAAAGTGCCTGAAGAGCAAATTTATCAGTGGGATGAAAAATCCACCTACATCAAAGAAGCCCCCTTCTTCAGGGATATTTCCGTAGAACCTCCAACACCCGGTGATATTTCCGGCGCGTATCCGTTGCTGGTGCTGGGTGATAGTATCACTACCGATCATATTTCTCCGGCTGGTGCCTTTGGGCCTCATTCTCCTGCCGGACAGTATCTCCTTGGGCTGTATGTTGAACAGAAGAATTTTAACTCCTACGGTTCCCGCAGAGGAAATGATGAGGTGATGGTGCGGGGTACTTTTGCCAATGTGCGCATCAAAAACAAACTGGCACAGCGCGAAGGAGGCTACACCACCCATATACCAAGTGGCGAGCATACCAGTGTTTACGAAGCTGCGCAGCAATACAAAGCAGACAAAACACCCCTTGTGATTCTGGCAGGTAAAGAATACGGTAGTGGCTCTAGCCGTGACTGGGCTGCCAAAGGAACCAGTCTGCTGGGGATCAAGGCGGTAATTGCCGAAAGCTATGAGCGTATACACCGCAGCAATCTTATTGGAATGGGCGTTTTGCCACTGCAATACAAAACAGGTGAAAGTGCTCAGACACTGGGCCTTACCGGAAAGGAAAAGTTTACTATTACCGGTATTGCCGAAGGCTTAAGCCCCTTGAAAGAGCTGAAAGTAAAGGCTGAAGCTCAGGATGGCAAAACCATTGAGTTTGCAGTTGTTACCCGCATTGATTCGTTGATCGAGGTAAAATACTATGAGCACGGTGGTATTCTGCATTATGTGCTCAGAGATTTTCTAAGCAGGTAGTTGGGTGATTTCACCTCAATATAGGATTTGGCAAATTCCGTTAAGAAAATTTCAGAGAATAACTATTATGAGAGAACAAAACATACATTCAATGGTTTAGATACAAAAGAAATCAAAATTATTCTAAAAGCTAAATCATGGAAAATGTTTTGAAACGTTTGGGTATTGGCCCCATGAATCCCGGTGCATCCACCGGGATTCAGTGGCTTACTACCCACGGAAAAGAAAACCGTTCATTGTCTCCTATCAACAACAAGCTTATTGCCAGTGTGCAAAGTGCTACACCTGAAGATTATGAGGCCGTATTACAAAAAGCTGAAGAAGCTTTTAAAATCTGGCGCGAAGTGCCTGCCCCCAAAAGGGGAGAAGTAGTCAGACAAATAGGGCTTGCTTTGCGCGAGCAGAAGGATGATTTAGGAAAGCTGGTTTCCTGGGAAATGGGAAAAATCTACCAGGAAGGACTGGGTGAAGTACAGGAAATGATTGATATCTGCGACTTTGCTGTGGGCCAGAGCCGCTTGCTCAATGGTTTCACCATGCACTCTGAGCGAAAGCAACACCGCATGTATGATCAGTACCAGCCCCTGGGCATCGTAGGACTGATTACCTCCTTTAACTTTCCGGTAGCGGTTTGGGCCTGGAATGCCATGATTGCCGCCGTTTGTGGAGATGTGGTGGTGTGGAAACCCAGCTCCAAAACGCCCCTTACCGCCATTGCCGTGCATAACATCATCGCTAAAGTATTGAAAGAAAATGAGGTTCCCGAGGGCGTATTCAATCTGGTCATAGCAGGTTCGGATGTGCTGGGCGATAACTTTGTGGCAGATCGCCGGATTCCGCTGTTTTCTATCACCGGCTCTACAGCAGTTGGGAAAAAACTGGCCGGAGTTATCGGCGCACGCCTGGGCAGAACCATTCTCGAACTGGGTGGAAACAACGCCGTTATCATTGCCCCCAGCGCCAACCTGGAAATGGCCGTCAAATCCGTTGTGTTCGGTGCTGTGGGAACAGCAGGGCAAAGATGTACTTCCACCCGTCGAATTATTGTGCACGAAAGTATTTACGATCAGGTAGTGGAAAAACTGAAAATTGCCTACAAAAGTGTAGCGGAAAAAATCGGCAATCCGCTCAAGGAGGAAACTCTGGTGGGACCGCTTATCAGTGAGCATGCGGTGAACGATTTTCTGAATGCCATCAAAAAGGTGAAAGAAGAAGGTGGAAACGTGTTGTTTGGCGGCACCTCCTATGATTGCGAAAACCGTGATTTTTGCCATTACGTTGTGCCGGCACTTGTGGAGGCCGAAAACCATTACGAAATTGTGCAGGAAGAAACCTTTGCGCCCATCCTTTACATCATCAAATACAAGACCATTGAAGAAGCCATTGCGCTGAACAATGGTGTGCCCCAGGGGCTTTCTTCATCCATTTTTACCGAAAATATCCGCGAATCTGAACTGTTCCTTTCCGAAACCGGTTCCGACTGCGGTATTGCCAATGTAAACATCGGAACTTCCGGAGCAGAAATCGGGGGTGCCTTTGGGGGAGAAAAAGACACCGGAGGAGGCCGCGAATCCGGTTCCGACAGCTGGAAAAGCTATATGCGCCGCCAAACCAATACTATCAATTACAGTACTGAACTCCCTCTGGCGCAGGGTATTCAGTTTGGATTTTAATAGCATACCTGCTCTTTTATAAACCGGAAAGGCTTACGGGCTTTTCCGGTTTTTTTAATGCCCGGGAAAAGAGGGACCGGTGTGAAAAGATGGTGCAAGTGGCCCTGGTAAACATGAATTTGACCTCATTATTTGTACTGCAAAAGTTGCACAACCGATATAATGGCTATATTTACACCTTCAATACGTCAAAACCCAGCCATGCACAACGCAACAACCCAATTTCCCCGTCCGGCAAAAGCCAGGCCCATTCCATGGGAATCCGGAGAGGATATGCGTCATGACGATTTCATCGCATTTTCAGGTGCGATCACAAATCTGGCCCGGATCATTGCTCCGTGGTTAGGTGTAGCAGTTAGCAGGGAATATTTCCTCACCTTCGCTTGCACCATGGTAAATGATTTTCACCTCCATGGCTATCCCGTAAATACCCACAGGGCATCGGGTCGGGGGAACGACAATCACAATCCAGCATCCACCCTTACGACCGGTTACGACGCCTTCGCAACTACAACCGTTTCTCCGGGCATCTGTTACGATGGTATTACTATGGGGCTGCCTTCATGCCTTTACGATGCTAAAATGCTGCAGGTTGTTTTTTTGTTGGACTGGTATGATTACGGGGCGAGATTTTATGACCCGCAGATTGCAAGGTGGCATAGTGTGGACCCGTTGGCAGAGAAGTACTATCCGATTAGCCCTTATGCTTATGTGGCGAATAACCCCATCATATTCATTGATCCTAACGGGATGGAAATAGTGGATAAGGATGGAAAAAGGATAACTTATTCG
>JAABSE010000051.1 GCA_011390575.1 Sphingobacteriia bacterium | reverse complement strand
GTGGCGGGGTGAGCTGTAGTCACCCCGTCACCTATCCCCATGTTTAGCGGCCCTTAACTTCGTTCTACGGCGCAACTTTTCACTTTCCACTATTAACTTTTCCTAAATAATCCGGATGCTTCCAGTTCCTTCAGAAGCTGGAAGATCCTACGGGCCTTTCAGCTTCCAACTTCCAACTTCGAGCTTCGAGCTTCCAGCTATTCATTAAAAACAAAAAAACCCGCCAAAAGACGGGTTTTTCATTAATCTTACAGAGAAGCGAAATTTATTTCACTACCTGCAGTTTGTAGGTTTCCATGCCCTGGGCAGTAAGTACACGTACCATGTAGATGCCATTGTTGAAATCTCCCAGCTCAACGCTGTGGCTTTCTGCATCAACATTGCTGCTGTATACCTGCTGACCGGCAATATTGAAAATGCTGATTTCGCTGATCCGGCTGTCAGAAGAAATGGTAACCTTGCTGTTGGCAGGGTTGGGGTAAAGGTTGATTTCGGCAGCATCCCATTCATCAACAGAAGTGGGTTCTGCAAAAATATCTTCTACCAGCATATTGTCTTCTACAACTACTTCTCTCATATCACCATCCCATTCAGCATTGGCAAATGAAGGACCATCATAATACAGGTACATGTAAGTTCCAGCGGGGACATATAGCGTTTTTGTGAAGACATACACATTGTCAGTTTTTTCCATTTGTGACTCTTCGAAACTACCGGGTTCCTGAAGATCCCATCCTGGGAAATCACCTGTCATGTATGCATAGGCGTCATCACCGGGCTCAAAACCTCCGTAAGGAAGCATGTTAACGGTGAAGGTAACTTCATAAATGCTGATGAGCTCAAGGGTTACCTCTTCGGTTACACTTTCTCCGGCCACTACAATTACTCCGCTTTGGGGTTCGTAATCAGCACGTTCTACCTGATATTCATAAGTGCCGTTGGTTTTCTGGAATTCATAAACACCAGGCTCATAGGTTTCACCATCCAAAGTAATTACAGCGTCGGCGATGGCGTTTCCATCGGTATCTTTCACGTCGAAAGTAATGGTGTGGAAAATAGCCATTGGCATCTCTATTACCGGAGTAACCAACCAGTTGTCTGGCGTGAGGGCGCCTGCATCGCTATCCCATGACTGACTTCTCATGTGTGCGGTAATGGAGTAATCCTGCTCTACAACAATGGAGTAATACCAGTTGAAGTCATCTTCGTCGGCATCCAATGCCATCCATCCTTCAGGAAGCCAGTTTTCATCATACTCAGGAATATCTTCCACTTCAGGGTCGAAATCAGGCACACCACCCATGAAGTCTTCTGTGAATAAAGTGTCAGGTACTTCAAGGCCTTCTGCAGCACCTACCATACTAACATTATCAATTACAATGCGATCTTTATCGGTAATGTCATGGTGACGAATAGCTACACGGATATTTTGTTGTTCAAAGTCAGAGAGTTCCACCATGCGGGGCTGGTATTCAAACCCGGGAATGTCGCTGCTAAGGGTTTCTTCGAATACCATTACATAGTCATCTGCGTTAAAGGGTTGATCCAGGCTGTCCAAAGCTGCTACCCAAACGCTGTAGTACTCTTCGCGGTACTCCGGGGTGCTGGCTGTAGAGGCTACATCCCACGTCAGATAGATGTTTTCATACACATCAGGAATTTCTTCCAGTTCTACATTAATGAATACATCGCTGTCAACCATACTGAAGCTTCCGGTTGCAGGGAAGTAAAAAGCCTTGTTCACTTCATAGTTGTAAAAACCGGGTGTAAGGTCAAAGGCATATTCATTGGCTGCATAGGTTTCGCCATTGAGGGTAATCACCGCGTCAGAAATCAATTCTCCTTCGGCATCCAAAATGGTGAAGGTAGCTGCATATTGCGGGTCATCTCCACTTTCGAGGGTTACATCAACCACAACATCCGTATCGTTTACTTCGAAGGTGCCTGCTAAAGTAACAAAGCCTTCTTTCTCAACAAAATACTGATATTCTCCGGGGAAGAAGGTGAAGTCTGTTACTCCGGCGTCATAGGTAACATTGTCGATGGAAATTACTTCGCTGCCATCAGCATCGGTAATGTTGAAGTTCACAGCGAAAGGATCCACGATTCTGAAGTCATCAAAATAAAGCAATGCATCGGTGGCAGTACCTTCTGCATCTTTGGTAATCTGGAAGCTGTCGAAATAGTAATTCTCTCCGTCCATCTGTCCGTCACCATTCACCCATGCAACTACATTTTCGGGGTTGTTATAATCCCAGGTAATGCGTTTCCAGCCTACCCAGTCAATGGTATACCAGGTTGAGCCTTCCAGGGTAGGAATACCGTCGCGGGTCATAAAACGGAAGCGGTTTCCGGATCCGTCTCCATGAACAAATACCTCCAGCGCCTGTCCTGGCTGGAATTGTCTTTCAGGAGTATTGGCGTTGCCGGCGGGCATGTGCTGGCGTACCAGGTGGGTAGGAGTACCTTCATACTCGATATCATTGTCCCACTGAATGGCCAGTTTCATAGAACCATCACTGTCAGTGGCAGGATTTACGAGTTCTGTTTCATGATCACGGTAGGTGATCAGGTTGCCTTCATTATCTTCCAGTACAATACCTGTGGTACTTCCGCTCCCTTCAGGTGCCCACCAGAGAGATACTCCAAGCGTTATAAACTCAGGGCTATCCGGATCATCGGGGTCATAATCGGGGTTGGGGAAAAAGTCCCAGTCATCAATAATGGTGAAGTTGGGATTGTCTTCTTTTGCCTGGGCAAAAGTTTGCATGATGCCTCCGGTAATGAAGAACATCAGCATCATCAAGGTTGTAATTTTTTTTCTCATAACAATTGTTTTTTAGTTTGTAAAATATGGTTTGTTTAGGATTAACAGAGACGTTTAGCAAAAAGCTAAGCCGGCCCGGAGCGATATGCCGGCTGCGGATTTTGTTTAAAGCCGCAGCCGGCATGGGGTTTATTCAACAATCTGGATCTTTTTGTTAAAGATTCCGTTTTCAGTTTGTACCCTCAGCAGGTAAAAGCCCTGCGGGTATTCACCTACCTCAAAGGTATAAGAAGTTTCATTGACATCGCGGGTAAATACATTTCTTCCGGTTAAGTCGGTTAAAGTAACCTTTACTATGTTGTAGTCCGACTCAACAGAAAGCTGTGTGCGGGCAGGGTTGGGAAATACCCTGGTACCTTGTTCTGTCAGATCATTTATACTGGTTTCAGGCAGGAAGTGTGCTGTAAGTTCATAATTGTTCATGGCGGGCATAGCGAAGGTATATGCCTGTTCTTCGCTCATGATCTCACCATCGCGGTTTTTCCAGTTGATAAATTCATAACCTTCAGCAGGCATGGCTTCGGCAGTTACTTCTTCATTATAAAAGTAACTCCCTTCACCGGTTGTGGTTCCTGCATCTTCGGGGCTCACTTTAAGCACCAGATTATAGGTCGCAGGTACAAACTGGGCCGTAAGGTTCAGATCGTTGCCGGGCATTGAGAAGGTGTAGGCCTCGGATGTGCTCAACTGGTTTCCGTCGGCATCAGTCCAGCTATCGAAGGCAAACCCTGTGTCGGGAGTAGCTGTCACGGTTACTTCCTGTCCTGCTGCATATTCACCTGCTCCGCTTACCTCTCCGCCATCTTCCGGGGCGGTATTGAGTGTAAGGGTATAAGTAGGAGCATCATCCACTTCAAACTTGTCGAGCATCAGCATATAATCGTCGTGAGAAACGTACTGAATAGCAAAACGATATACTTCTCCTGCATGGTCGCCCAGGAAATAGTTATACTGTGTCCACTCATCGGGCACCTCTATGAAGTCTCCGTCGGATATCACGGTGAAGTTTTCAGGGTTGAATTCAAAAGTCTCACTGTCATCCATTGAAATCAGTACCCTGATTCTTTCGGGTCCAAAATTATCGGTTTCTATGGATTTGGCGAAGAAACTCAGCTGGCTGATTTCGGTGGCTTTCAGCTGGGGAGAAATAAGCCATTTGTTTTCATCTACTTCCTGCGACATCATAGCAATGAGGTACTTGTCGCCATCCACAGGTGCGTGTTCTCCATCGATGGGAGGAGTGGTTTCTGCCGGGTTCATTACCTTGAAAGCATAAGGTTCTCCGGAGCCGGGGAAGGTAAATCCCTGCGGATTCCAGGTTACATCACCATCCACATCCATGGTTATCCATGGAAACAGATCAGTAGTGAAATCATCATAGTCCTGCCAGTTTTCAAACAGGGTAGTGGGGTAGTTTACTTCCTCTTTGTTGACAAAGTGGAGGTGGTCGAAATAAAGTATTCCCGATTCAGCACCTCCATCGGCATAGCGTACATGGAATCCATCCATATAAAAGTTGGCTCCTTCGAGTTCTCCGTTACCGTTTACCCATCCAGAAACAGGATCATTGGCAAGATCCCAGCTCACCAGTTTCCAGCCCATCCAGTCAACGGTAATCCACTGCTGCGCTTCCAGCTGGTTCAGTCCGTCACGGATTACCATCCTCACTTCGTTTTGAGAACCATCGCCATACACATATACCTGCAGGATGTCATCAATATTGAAGCGGTTTTGGTTTTGAGGTGCTGTTGGGGGCAGGTACTGCCTGATGTAAGGCGTTCCTGCGAATGCCATGTCCCATCCATACCCCAGTTCCATGCTTTGCAGGCTGGCCTCTGAGTGGTTAATGATGGTGGGATTGTTGGTGCGGTAGGTCAACTCGGGGATGATGCCCAGGGTTTGACCTGCCTGGTCAGGATGCCACCAGTCATTGATGCCCGAGTTGAAATCATCGATGACCGTTGTTTGCGTAACCGGTTGATCAAGTAGCAGGAAGTTGTAGCTGAAGGCTTCGGTTGTATTGTTAAACATGTCGGAAAGTCCTGCTGCTACATGCACGGTATAAGTGTTTCCGGGAGTCAGATCTTCGGTGGGGAAGAAGTGGAGGATGCTTTGCTCGTTGAGAATGGTGTGCTGAAGTATCCCTGCAACGGCTTCTTCCGGAGTACCGGCAGTGAGGATGATGGCTTCTTCACTGATGCTTTCTTCTATGATAACCTCATTGTATACCAGATTGATGATAGGACGCAACACTCTTTCCGGTGTATCTTCCTGTGGTGTATAGTGCAGCAGTACGGGTGCGTCGGTATCCTCGTCAGACATGGTAATGCTAAACACATAATTGCCTCCTTCTTCACCATCCCCATTCCCATCCAGAAACTGATTGGTGAGTTGATTCAGGGCAATGCTGCCATCAAGGGTAATGGTATATTCGGTGAGATAGGCAAACTCAGAAGTATTTACATTAAGGGTAAAATCGTCATCCCATGAAAAGCTGACAGGAGCTTCGGGGCTGATGGAGAAAGCCTCTTCCACCGATGCCTGGTTCATGATTCTGCTGAATTGGATAATCAGGGGCGTTCCCGGAATAAGCTCTCCCAGTTCTTCCGCAGGCATTACTTCCTCCACCACAGGGGGTAATGAGGAGGTCATGACGGGATCGAGGAAGCTAAGGTTCTCCTCTGTGAGGCCATTGGGGTCAGAAACGATGGGCAGATCCACTACCAGGGTCTGATATCCTTCTTTTTCGAAAGTCACCTCCACGGTGTCGAGGGGCTCAAGTCCCTGAATGAAGTAAAACCCGTTGCGCAACTGATCAGGGTCGTTGGAATAATTATCGAACAGTGATTCATAGCTGTCAGTAGTATAGGTTTGGTCGCCAATGGTAACCGTTGCACCGTTAATGGCCAGTCCTGTTTCCACATCTTTGATAATACCCGTAGCAACGCCAATGGCGGGCCTGTCAATATCGTGCCACTGCAGGAAGGAGCGAAAGGCAGAAAGCGCTTCAAGTACTTTCCATTCTGCATTAAGGTTGAGCATCTGCTGGCCGGGGTTGGTGTGGAAGCCAGCTTCGCTCAGCAAAGATGCCATGGTAGAAACCCGGTTTACATAAAGATAGGGCCATTGGTTTTCGTGATGGTGTACATCTCCCTGGTAAAATACCCTGTCGGCATAGTTTCCTCTGCGGTCAATGCGCATGGTACCGGTAAGATCCAGATCAAGGATGGCGCCATAGTCGCCGCCTCCTTCAGGGGTTTTTTCCACCAGTTCTCCATTGCTTTTCCAGCCTCCGTAAAGCATAAGTGTGCTGTTTACGTGGGAAGCACCTGCATCACTGTGAATGGAGTAATAAAAGTCAGCTCCCAGGGTATTGGCCAGCGCCACACGCCCTTCAAGCGATATGACATCCTGGTCGGTAAGACGGGCCAGGTAAACGGTATCAATATCAGTTTGTTCTTCAAACATATCTCTGATAGCCAATGCAACGCGCAGTACTTTTTCGGCTTCCGAATATCCGAAAAGGCCCATGTTTTCGGTTTGTGCATGGCCCGGATCAAGAAATACATTCCAGTCGCTCAGCCCGGTGATATCCTGGGCTGTTGCTTTGTTGCTTCCCGGGAATAGCAACAGAGCAACCATCGCGAGGGTTACAACTTTGATAAAATGATTGTATAGTTCGTTCATAGTAAAGTTCTTTTAGAGGTGTTGATATACTATTCCAGTTCCATGATGTAAATATTGCCATCGTCAGGATTGTCAAAAGCGACCCGTTGGCCGTCAGGAGAAACGGCGGGTTTGAGTGCCGTAATTTCCGTGTGGGCTGTAAGATGGTGGCTCTCGCCGGTATTTACATTGATGGCGTATAATTCGCCACCTGTGATAACATGGCCGTTGTCTTCAACCATGGAAACTACCACATAATCACTTTTGGGCATCCAGCTGGCATATTCTCCGTGACCCAGATGAGTCAATCCTGATCCGTCGGTGTTTACCACGTAGAGTCCTTTTCCCTGCACCTGGAAAACCACTTTTTTCCCGTCAGGAGAAAGACGCGGGTTGAAAATGAATCGTCCTTCAAAGTTTGCCACCTCTTTGCTCTGGCGGGAAGCCAATTGAGTGCTTATCATTTTATGATCTACCGGGTACACCACTGAAGCATCATTGGCTGCTCTAAAGGCAGGTTTTTGGCCCACGGATTTGAGTTCAAGGTTGTTGTCCATTATCATGGCAACCTGCGACCCATCGGGGGTGAAAACCGGCAACCCTTTCAGCTGGCGTGTTTTTTCCTGTAAGATGACATAGGAGGCGTTTTCGACATCATACACTTTCACCTGGTGGAATCGGCGACGGTTTTCGGTTACAGCCGTACGTGCCAGGATGTGTTTTCCGTCGGGAGACCATGAAAACCCAAATCCGGCCGCTTCGTCTGCTGTGAGCAGCCTTATGTTGGTTCCGCTGGCATCGGCCAGCCATATTCCGTTAAAATTTGCGGAAGAGAATGCCAGGGTTTCTCCGTCAGGTGACCAGGCAGCATTGACAAAAAACTGCCCTTCTTCACTGATGAGTACCCCGGGTTCTGATGCTGCTTTGGGTTGTGCCACCAGATGGGCTGATACACTCGGCAGCACGAACGCCATCATCAACGCCAGCCTGGCGAGGATGGGCTGTTGGGTTACAACGTTTTTATTTTCTTTGTTCATAATTACGGTTTTTGGGTGATTGTAAAAAAGATGGAAATAATCCGTTAGTATCTTGTTTTGACAATTTTACTGATGAATCTTTTCCCTTCGGTGGTTTTTACATGGATAAAGTAGAATCCCGGTGCCACATTGGAAAGATCTATTTCGTCAGTCATATTCCGGTCACTTCGTTGATATCGCGCAACAATCCTGCCATTGGCATCCGAAAGTTCAATGATTCTTGCTCCCGGTGCTTCAGGGTAAGCAATCTGGCAACTTTCAGAGGCGGGATTGGGGAAAGCTGTAAGAATGGCCATGTCTGATTCGTTTACCGAAGTGCCCTGGGCAGTGGTAAAACTGTTGACTTCTGACCACAATCCGTATCCACAATCGTTCACTGCGCGCACCCTTGCAAAATGCTGTTGATTGCCGTTTTCGAGGGTTGCAGAATAGAGGTTGAGGTTGACAGGCTGTTGATCTACCACCAGCGAACTTTCCTCAAAAGAGGCATCCGTGGCGATTTGTATATGGTAGAAATCGGCTTCAGCAATTGAGTTCCACTGGAAAGTAGACGTAAGGTTTACCTCTGTGGCTCCGTTAGCGGGTGTGTTGATTTGCGTATTACCCGGAGTTCCGGTAAAGAAGCTGCCTTGTTCCGACCATGACACAGACTGGCCGGCGATAGACCTGATGCGGAATACATAGTTTACCTGCCCTTCCAGGATGCCCCCTTCAAGAACATGTGAGCTATTGGTAAGCAAAGGCGAACTGTAAATGATAGTTCCCGGTGATTGTTCGCGCGCTATGGTTAGCTGGTAATGTTCGCTTTCAGCAACGTCGGCCCAGTCAAAGAGAAAATCATCGCATACCTCTTCATTGTCAGGGCTTATAATGCTTGCCGGGACAAGGTATTCGTAAGAAACGCCCTGCGACATATTGCCCAGTTCACGATTATGCATAAATTCTTCAATGGTGAAATATCCTTTTCCTTCAGGATAAAACAGGGAAAAATCCTTGCCAAAGATGACCTGGAGAAATTCTCCTTCTGTGCGTGTGCTTTTGGTGGGCATTTCATCCCATCCATAAACCAGGAAGCGGTTGGCTTGTGAGCCGCTGACAGTCATAGCAGCCAGATTTTCTTCCATCCCACCAACTACACCAATTTCATTAATCTGTGGTGAACCCAGCTGGGTAGACTGTAACCATGGGAGATGAGGAAAGATGGACTTGCCGGCATATACCCCGTCGGCCAGGTAGCCTGCCAGATCTTTGGTGGGATTGACATAGCTCCGGGTGTTGTAAAAGATAAATCCCAGTGCCAGGTTATGCTCACTGTTGCGGTGAGCCGTAATCTGGTCGGCTATTTCACTGGGATTCCAGTTGAATTTATCTTGTTCTGCTTTTGGTGTTGGGTCGAAAAGCAAGGGTTCGAACCCCGGTATAGTTAATGCTTCTGCTTCCGGCAGATTCTTCTGGGGGTAAATTCTGTAAGATGCCAGGCTGGGATAGTGGTGCAGGCCAAACCGGGTGGCTTCGGCTCCCCACCATTCGGTAAGGGTAACAAAGTCCTGCGGCCCCCCAATAACCCAGTAGAGCTGTGGTGAAATATAATCCACTGAACCATCATGGAGCCAGGCAAGAGGATCGCAATAAATTACGTTGTAGTTGTCGTTGCCGCTGATGCCCTCGGGCAGGGTTGTGCCCCACTGTGTAGCGGCAGAAGGCTGGGTAGAATAAATACCGGCAGGGCTCACACCAAAGGCCATGCTGGGTTTAAAATACTTGATGGTGTTATTTACTTCGCGAATCATATTGTTTACCGAAGCCCTGCGGAAATTACCCCGGGTTACCTGGCTGTACCACTGGGTCACAAATTGCTCGGTGCCATAAGTATCAAATGCCTCCTGGTCCAGGCTGTTAGGCATGCCGGAGGGGTAAAAGTAATCGTCGAAAATCACCCCATCCAGGTCATAGTTGGTAATGAGATCGGTAACGATATCAGTAATGAGATCTGTAGTGGCAGGAATGCCGGGGTTAAAATAAGTGCGGTTGTTGTGGGTCATAATAAGCTCGGGGTGGGTCTGGGAATAATCGCCCGGAAGCCCGGAATACTGACCGGCAACATTTTCAAAACGATAGGGGTTGAGCCATGCGTGCACTTCTATGCCTCTTTTATTGGCTTCCTGGATAACAAAAGCAAGGGGATCGTAAGAGGGTTCTTCGCCTCTTTGTCCGGTAATCCAATGCGACCAGGGCTCGTAAGCCGACTGGTAAAGGGCATCGGCATTGGGCCTTACCTGGAAAAATACGGCATTGATATTTCCTTCTTTCAAAACATCAAGAATTTCTTTGAGCCGGTTTTGCTGGTTGAGTGCAGATACAGCCGTGCTATGGGGCCAGTCAATGTTATAAACACTGGTGAGCCATACCCCTCTGAGTTCCCTGTCGGGTTCCTGACCGTAAGTAGTAGCTACTGTGAATATTAATGCTAAGGCAAAAAGGTAAATTTTCTTCATAGGATTCAATTTTTGGTTGCATTTTTTACCGCAGCGGCGGGAATTGCTTATATGGGCTTTGCCTGGGCTAAGTATAGGAATTGCAATTGCTCCGGAACTTTAGCTTTTGGCTCATGCCATTTTTTTGTTTTACAGTGTACTGTGTTGTGTAGTTTTTGATAAACCCGGAGAGACTGTATCATCTCTCCGGGGTGTGTTTAATCCAACAAACTTGTTCACTATCTCTTCACATGGTCAATTCCTACTCCGTAAGGAATGACACCTGTAACATAAAATTCAGGTTCTTCGGTGTTGTCAAGTTTCCAGCGCTTGATACCGGAAAGGCTTCCGTCTCCTTCGATGGTTCCTTCAAAATTGATGTCAGTTTCGTGGCGGAAGGGATAATATAAGTAACCACCCTCAGCATCTACCACCATTTCGGTAATATGGGTTCTCTCGGCTTCACCCCCCTGACCGGAGAAATCGGTGAGAGGGTCAATCAGCTGAATGTTGTTGCCGTCAATATCGCACACATACAAACCGGGATCGTACCCCCCGGCAGCCTGATTAACGGCGAAATAAATTTTGTTGTTCTCAGTATCAACCTCAAAGGATCTGATTTTGATATCGAACAAAGGTTCGATTTTTCCCAGGTATTCGCCTGCAGGGGTAAATCGGTATAAACCTCTGCCGGTTCCGTGCTTGCTGTACCACACTTCTCCATTCACAATCCTGATGGCACCATCGGTCCAGCCATAGGCAGTGGATACTCCTATAGCATTGGCCAGATCAGTTCCTTCAGAAGCATCATTGAAGATATAGGGTTCCGGATACGCAGCATCCTGCTCGAGGTAGGTAAGACTACGGGCTCCCTGGAACCTGTCAAGCCAGTAAACAGTACCATCAGGGCCTACTGTAGCAACGAAGGGGTCATCACGATAGTCGAAGTCAGGAAATGCACCAGGCGATGTGATGGTCCAGCGATCTCCCCCACTGAGGTTGGTGGTAAAAATAGTACCATCAGCCGGAGTCTCAGCCGGAGCAAAACGAATATTCTCTCCGGCCACGGTAATGACAATTCGTTCTTCATGCACCGTAACCGAAAGGGCATTCAATCCTACATCTACGCCCACATCTTCATGGGGTAGGTCAGTACCTGTGTAGAGCATTTTTTTGAAAAGGCTCTGGTTAATGGCATTGGTAAAATAGAGCGTTTTGGCAATCTCTGCCTGTATGGTAAGGGTTCTTGTCGCCGTGAGGGTTTCCACTCCGTCGAACAGCTCCAGGGTTACGACATACTCTCCCGGGGGGTTGTAGGATGTAACGGGATTGGGTTCGGTGGATGTTTCTCCGTTGCCCAAATCCCAGTTAAATGTCACCTGATCTTCCAGTTCGGGATATTCGAAATAAACGGCACGGAAGGTAACTGTGTCGTCATACACAATCCCTCCGGCAGGTTCCACTTCAATTACTGGGTTGGGTTTTTTAACGGTAAACTCCTTCAGGTAAAGCTGTTCTTCACCCCCGGTAGTTACACGCAAGGTAGCTTCATAAACTCCCGGCAGTGCATAGTGCACTCTCTCGGGCTGAATGGCTGTGGTAACACTGTCGTTGGTTATTTCATCATTTCTGATGATTTTTCCTCCGGGAAAGGTCCAGTGGTATTGCTCTCCATGTTTGGATGTATTGATGAACTGAACTTCTGCCGGGGCATTGAGGTCGTCTTCATCGGTAATGGTAAATCCAACGGTGGGAGTTCCCCATTCTTTTTCTTCATCTTTTTCGCAGGCCGTAAAAACAATTGCTACTGCTGCCGTCAGGATGAAAATGCGAAATAAAAACAGTTTTTTCATCTTTTTATAATTTTATTAATTTGGTCAGATGGAGCTCGCCAATAACACTCTGACTGCATTTTTACTATGCTGCGAATTATAATCCTCCGCGTGTGTGTCAATGCTATTGTCATGGCTCGGTTCATCTATTCAATTTTTTAATTAGCGGGTCAAACTGAAACTCCATTTACATCATTCATAATGTTGTTTAAACGAATAAACATGGAGATTTTATATCAGGTATTATTTGCGTTTAAAGGACTCTGAAGGTTCTTTGTGAAGTGGCACCATCGTCCATCCCTTCCAGGATGGCTTCTGTTTCAAGGGTTACCCGTGTATCATCGGTTACGATAGCCTCCGTGAGAAAAGCATTGAAAAGCTCTCTGTCGGTATTGTCAATATAATATTGAATACCCTCCGGGGTGAGTTCTCCGGTAAAGTTTCCCATATCGTCGATTTCAAACAAGGTGGTAGAAAAAGCATTCAGGTCAGGAAATATGAACAGCAGGATGTCTCTGTTAAGAGTTGTGCTGAAGGTTTGAACAAGCCAGTTGAACACTTCCTCCTCCATGGCCAGAATCAACTCCTCATTGCTTTCTTTGCTTAATGCATACTGCTGAGGTACAATGAAATCATGCAGAATTACATAAGCATTATCCAGGGTCTGGTAGTAATCATTCAGATCTTCTCCCTCCTCCGGGTAAGAAGCAAAGAGGGTGGGAGGTGTCATGATGGAATCTTCCATGAGCAAGGCTTGCCTTTCGTAAAGGGTGTCTTCCAGGCTAAATGCTATTTTCACTTCAAAGGTGCGAAGTTTGAATCCTTCATGAGAAAAAGTGATGGTTTCGATGTTGTCATCTACAGCCCAGGAAACATTTCTGAGGTTGAGGGTGTCACCAGCGGGAGCATCGGGCATTTGGGCAAGCAGGTTGAATGCAGCCACATTGCCGGTGAGATCTCCCTGATCTGCCAGGGGGTCATTTTTTTCGCATGCCCACAACGCAGTCATCAAAAAAAGGAAAAATATTTTTATTTGTGTTTTCATTGTATTGCGGGTTTAGGGGTTAGTCAAAGTTGAATTTTCAATCCACCAGAATGGCGTTACTACCCATTGGTCATCGCGGGCGCCCAGTCTTGCAATCTCGTTAGGATTGTAAATATACTCCGTCTGGGGGTCGTAGGGCAGGCGCACAATCCATTTGCCGTCATATATTTCGAGGGCATTTTCGGGGTATTCCAGTTCGGGATATGCGTGGTTGCCATATCCGTAGCGGCGCATATCTGTCCAGGTTTCGGGTTGCAGATACAGGGCAATGTATTTTTGCATCATAATGTTCGGGATATCGAGTTGTCCGGAACTTTGTACTACAGCAGCAGAGTTGCGGTAGGCCTCAAATTCTGTCGCAATGCCCAAACGCTGGAAGTTGCTGCTGATGCCGTTCAGGTATGCCTGGTAGGCCCTTTCCATATCTCCGCTGTAAAAAGCTGCCTCAGCTTCGATAAAATACAACTCTTCGTTGGTAATGAATACCATGGGCGAATCGTCACGGGTCCAGTAACCATCATAGAGCAAAGCAAAGTCATCGATATCGTTTCCGCTAAGTCCTTCGCTGGCCGGAACCGACAAATAATTGCCATTGGCGCCCGGTGTGGTAAGTTCATACAAACGGGGGTCGTGCTCTCCCGAAAGGGTCATGGCATGCATAAAAAAGTTGGTGTGAACGGAAGAATTGAGCGAATTGCGGATATCGGCAAAGTCCCATTGAGGGCTGGGGCGTGAGGGTCCCCACAAGTTGCGGGCCCAGTCGCTGTCAGCATCGCTCGGGAAATCATAAAGGGGCTCATCCCAGTTTTCTCTGGCCAAATCAATGTAGGTAAGAATGTCATTATATCCACCGGTAAAATTAGCCGTGTGCAGTGTCATACGGGCTTTAATGGCATAAGCAAAAGACAACCATTTTTGTATGTCTCCGGCATAAATGTGATCTTCTGAGGAGGTCATGGGCCTGTCTGTATCACTGGTATTTTGCAGGGCTTCAATGCCTTCATTGAGCCAGTTTTCTACTTCGGCATACACCACATCCTGGGTGTCATAAGTGGGGTTGTAAATTCCCGTCAGGGCATCCAATACAGGCATATCGCCAAACATATCGGTTGCGGTAAGAAAAGAATAGGCGAGCATGATTTTTCCCACACCTACATAATTTCCGGAACCTTCTTCCTCGGCAAACTCAATCATTTTTTTGGCATTACCCGCCACATCAAAATAGTGACGACGCCATGCGCCAACACGCAGAACGCTTCGGTAGTCCCAGCGGTCTTTCACAGCATTGGTGCCAAATTCAGTGGTTACATATTGGGTTATGTAGGAAGTGGTTTCTGCCTGTCCGTAGTGTGCATAGGTCATATTGCCAAGTACTGCGGGAAGCATGTAGTTGGGGGTGGTCCTTTGGTCATTGTCCAATGACTCGTTTACGTCCAGAAAATCTTCGCATCCCCAGAATAAAAACGTAAACAGGATTAATATGATTGATTTTTTCATTATTTCTTCTTTTAAAGTTTGTGTATACACTTTTCCATCTTAGAGATTAAAACCTGAGGTTTAGTCCCATGGTGATGGCTCTTTTGTGGGGCACCTGGAAATAGTCAACGCCCATGGTACCTGCACCACTGGCGCCTCCTCCGGGACCGGCATTGTTCACCTCCGGGTCTCCTCCTGAGTAATTGGTCCAGAGGTGGAGGTTTTGCATGTTCACCGTGATGGATGCATCCTGAATACCTATCCGGCCTATAAACTCTGATGGCAGGTGGTAGGTAAGGTTAACGTTTCTGAGCCTTACCCAGTATACTTCTTCTACAAAGTTGCTTCCTGCAAGGTTATAAACGTTCTGGAAAAATTCCCGATCCAGGATAATCGGATTGTCATTATCTATGTATGTGCCGTCTTCCATTTCTACTACCCCGTCAAAGATAAATTCTTTGTTTCGGTATTTCTCCAGCATGGCATGGTTGCCACTGGAAATAAGAAACTGACTGGTGGCGTTCATGATTTCTGCACCGTAAGCCCCATCGAACAGGAAGGAGATTTCGAGGTTTTTATAACGGAAATTGTTGTTCAGACCGTAATACAATTTGGGCTCGCGGTTACCAATGTATCTTTTTTCTGAGTCAATGATGGGGTATCCCTGTTCATCAACAATTACCCGTCCGTCTTCGGTTCTCATGTAGTCGGTACCCACGATACCAAAGAGAGGCTCACCCAGCCAGGAACTGGCAATGGCCTGGGAAGAAACCTGGCCATAGGTAACGGGAAACTCTACCAGGTCACCGAAGAGTTTGGTGAGTTTGGAACGGTTGCCGAAAAGATTGAGCGATGTTTCCCATACCATTTCATCTCTGCGGATGATATTGCTGCGGATGAGTGCTTCGATACCTTTGTTTTCAACCGAACCGGAGTTTACTGTTTGCAGAATCGCACCGGTAACAGGGGTTACCCTGGGCTGGATGATCTGGTCGTCAGATTTTCTTTCATAATAAGTAAAGTCAACATTGAAAAGGCCCTGCCATAACCTGAAATCAACACCCAGCTCGATTTCGGTGGTGATTTCCGGCTTCAGCAGCGGGTTGCCCGCAAAAGGATCGTTTCTCCACCCCTGGTTGATACCAAAGAACTGGGTCAGGGTTTGTGAAAGTCTGTGGGGTGGTGCGTCTTTACCTACCTGAGCATAACTGGCTCTGAATTTGGCAAATGAGAGCACATCAGCCAGATTGCCATCGAAAAATTCGGAGGGGATAAAGGCAAAACTGTATGAGGGATAAAAGAAAGAGCGATTCTCAAGGGGTAGGGTAGAGGACCAGTCATTACGTCCGGTTACCCCCAGTACCAGATATCGGTTGTAGTCGAGGGTAATATCTCCAAAAACACCTATGATTCTTCTTTGGGCGGTAGATTGCGAATTCCTGATTTCCTGCAGGTTATTGATAGAATGCAGGGTAGGATTGCGGAACCTCTCACCGGAAACAGAGGTATTGCGGCCAAAGTCGGATTGAATATTGTTCCCTACCAGGGCTGTGATGTTGAGTTGTTCGGTAACTTGCCTGTCGGCGGTAAGAATAACGGTAGAGGTGATTTTTTCACTTTCGCGGTTGAATTCGCTGATGGCTCCTTCATGGGCATTGCCTGCGGAACCCCATTCACTGACAGCCTTGTAGTGCTGCTGGAAGTAGTCGCGTCCGGCAATGTAGTTAAGATTGAGCCAGTCATTGATTTCATAATTAAAATTCATGGACACCAGGGTTCTGTCTACTTCATCTTTCCTCACGTTGTTGCGGGCCACCCACAGGGGGTTGTCAGGAACATCGGCCAGGTTGCCACTGATGGGAATCCAGACGTTGCGTTCGCTGCCATCGGGGTTGTAAATTTCTTCCATATTGTCCCAGCGGGGCCATCGGTATACATTGGCCATCCATCCACCCGAAGCGGGAACGATGCCGTAAGAGTTGCTGGTTTTAATTATATTGGCAGTGGTAGTAAGGGATATCCTGTCGGTGATGTTGGCCGAACCAGTGAGCATGGCTGATGACCTGCCATAGCTGGTATTGGACACGATTCCCTGGTCATCCAGGTTGGATACTGCCAGGTAATAGGTAAGGTTGGGAGACCCTCCGCTAACGTTTGCGTCAAATTTGTTAGAAACTCCTGTCTGGAAGAAATTATTCAGGTTGTCGTAAACATTGTCACTTCTTCTGAAAAGGGGGCCCCAGTGAGAGAAGGTGCGCGGGTTGTAAAGTCCTGCAGCTCCGGTGGTAAACATATTTTGCACATCGTGCAGGCGTCCCACCTGAGAAACCGTAGTTGATGTAGCAAGACCCACCCTTACATCTCCTTCCACACCTCTTTTGGTGGTGATGATAACGGCTCCGTTGGCAGCATCAATACCGTATAGGGCCGCAGCAGCTGCCCCTTTCAGGATGGATATATTCTCAATATCGTTGGGGTTGATGTCAGAGGCACGGTTGGTGGTTCCACTTACTGAAGAGTTGGAAATGGGTACACCATCAATAACAAACAGAGGCTGGTTGTCGCCATCCACAGAGGTTGCACCCCTCAGAATGATCTCAGATGCTGCACCTGGTGCACCACTGGTAGAGGAAATCTGCACCCCTGATACACGGCCCTGCAACGCATTTACCAGGTTTTCCTGGCGGGACGAAGCAATTTCGGTGGCTTCGATGCTTTGTACATTGTAGGTAAGTGTGCGCTCCTCTCTTTTGATACCCAGTGCTGTCACTACCACCTGTTCGAGGGTGGCAACATCGTGCTCCAGGGCAACATTGATAGTTTCCTGATCCGCTACCGTCACCTCTTGCGGAACCATTCCTATGAAGCGAAAAACCAGGACATCACCCGTGCGGGCAGTTAGTTCGTACCTGCCATCAATATCGGTGGTGGTACCGGAGGTCGTTCCTTTGATCATTACCGTTACTCCAATCAGCGTGGTGCCGTCGGTTGCATCGGTAACAATACCGCTAATGCGCTTTGTTTGTGCCTGGGCAAAAAGGCCCAGGAACACCAATAAGCCGGTTAATAACAGAATTTTTCTCATGTTGATTGCATTTTGTTTTGCTGATTTATTTGGATTGGATGTTTATTAAATGGGTTCGATGTATAAATGTAATGGAATTTTATTTTTTAAAAAAGTTAATTATAAAGGTTTAGCATAGCTGTTTCTGTCCTCAAATATCGCTAAATAGAATGAATCAGAGAGTTACTTAATGCTGAATATTGGTGTTTTTTTCTGCTTCAATGGCTTTTTTAACAGATCCATGTTTCAGCAACATTTCCTTTGCCTTTGTTTCTTCCAGCCCCAATTCTTCCATCAACATGCGTGTGCCTCTTTTTACCAGCTTTTCGTTGGTAAGCTGCATGTTTACCATTCGGTTTCCTTTTACCCTTCCCAGTTTTATCATGATGGTGGTAGTAATCATGTTAAGCACCATTTTCTGGGCTGTTCCGGCCTTGAGTCGTGTGCTTCCGGTTACAAATTCAGGTCCAACAATAACTTCTATGGGGTATTCTGCTTCCTGTGCTACCCTGGATCCTGGATTGCAGGTAATACAACCTGTAAGTATTCCGTTTTCACGAGCCCGTTTCAAACCGCCTACCACGTAAGGGGTGGAGCCTGATGCGGCAATGCCTATTACGGTATCAAGCGTGTTGATATTTCTTTCCTGGAGTTCTGCCCATGCTTTTGCCGGATCATCTTCTGCATCTTCCACTGCTTTGCGCAAGGCCACATCACCTCCGGCAATCAACCCGATAACCATGGTGTCAGGAACTCCAAAAGTGGGGGGGAGTTCTGATGCATCCAGTACCCCAAGCCTGCCGCTGGTGCCTGCTCCCAGGTAAAACACTCTCCCTCCCTGTTCCATGCGCTCGACTATCAGTTGAATCAAACGCTCAATTTGTGGCAGGGCCTCTTGTACCGCTTTATGTACTTTGGCATCCTCATGATTGATAGCAGTTATCAGCTCATGCACCGACATCTTCTCCAGGTTTTCAAACTCTGAGGGTGATTCGGTAATGCTCAGCTCAAACTTCTCTTTTTCTTTTTGGGACATGGTATTTCTTTGTTCAATGATTAAACTTACTAAGGGTTTTGTTTATGGTAACGAATCAATCCTTCCATGGGGTTCTGACAAACATTGCCCATGAGAAATCCGCTCTTTTCTGCTGCCTCTTTCAATACCTCCCGGAAATGCCAGGCTATACTGCCGGTAAAATGAACCGGTAGTTCTTTTGCCTCATTGTATTGCCGGATATTGCGCTGAAAGAATTCCTCAAAACTATGGAATAAAAGTTCGTGTACTGCCGCTTCCTGCATATGGGCTGACAGAAAACGGGTAAAGCCTGCCATATATCGGTTGGGGAAGGGTTTTCGGTAAACATTTTCCATGATTTCTGCCGGCGTCTCACTGTAGGTTTCGAAAAACAGTTTTATCAAATGCTGAGGAAACTGATTTTTTAAGATCTCCGAAAGCAGCTTTTTACCCAGCACAGCACCACTGCCCTCATCGCCCAGGATATAACCCAAAGGAGAAACATTAGATAATATCCGCTTCCCGTCATAATAGCATGAATTGGAACCGGTACCCATAATGGCTGCGATACCGGGCTCATTGCCGCATAGCGAGTGTGCTGCGGCCAGCAAATCACTCTCCACAATGATAGTATCTGTTTTGAAGTATTCCTGAAGTGCATCAAGAAGCTCCTGCTTTTTAGCTTCGTTGGCAGCACCTGCACCGTAAAAGTACAGGCTGTCGAGTTGCTGAAAAGGAATGGAAAACTGGGTGGTAAGGGTTTTTAAAATGTCTGAACTTTGCTGGAAAAAGGGATTGATACCGGCGGTTTCACAATTCAGTGGTGTTTGGTCTGAATCCTGAATAAGATGCCAGTTTGTTTTGGTAGAGCCGCTGTCTGCGATTAACTTCATCTTTTTGATTTTCGTTGCTTAATGCTAAAGGGTAATTATAAGGTGTAATTATTTTATCAACTTTCAAGCTTTGGGATTTCATCATTTAAATCATCCCTTCAGCTTCCTTTTTCCAGCACCCGGCTCCTTCTTCCCAATCCCGGCCGGCAGGAGTAAATTCATTGAATCACTATTCGCCGGCTATCAAACTGTAAACTTAGATGCAGCGTAGAAATTTATCATTACTGCATTGCAAATGTAAAAATAAAACCATAATATTAGTAATTAATTTTAAAAACCTGAAAATATTTTTTCATAATTTAAAAACTTATTCTACTTTTGAAAACTCATAACATAGGTTTAACATGAGAAAAGTCGGTTCGCCGGTTTTTGACAAAGGTAAACAATTGTTGGGTTAAAACCGATTTTAAAATGCAGAATATGAGGGTGTTATTGTTAAGAATATTGTTTCTGGCTATTTTTAGTAGTGGCGCTGTTGTTTCGGCGGCTTCTGAGCAGGAAGACTCCCGCAATCAGCGGATGGAGCGTATTGCAGAAAAAAAGCTTAAAAACTTTGATGACTATTTTTTACCCTGGCGCCATTTGGGCAGAATCGGCATTGACAGTGTGAAAGTTCAAAGACAAAACGAACTGTTAACAGTGTATTTTAATCCTGCTATTACGCACCTCCCTATACGACATTCATGGGTGACCGCCCTGGAAATTGAACTGAAAAATGAGCTGGGACGCCGGTTCAGAAACTATAATGTGCACATGGTTGCCCGCAATCAACCCCTGGAAGCATTTATTCCCAATCTCTTCAGAAACGAATTTCTGCCACTTGACTCTCAACGCATCCGCAAAAGAGGCAGGGAGGCAAATCCACTGGTAAGGCGCAGTTCTCTCACTGACATGGAAGGCGGCCTGGATGGAAATCACATTGCTCTCTGGCACAGCCACGGACTATATTACAATGCTGAAAAGGATCGCTGGCAATGGCAAAGGGCAAGGCTCTTTGGTACTGTGGAAGACCTTTATCCAGCCGAATATGTACTGAAATACATCACACCGATGCTGGAAAATGCCGGAGCCAACGTGTTTCTGCCTCGCGAAAGGGATCTGCAAACCCACGAGGTAATTGTGGATAATGACAATTCCTCAGGAAACCCGGAGCTTATCATTAACCACGGGCATGAGCAATGGAATACTGTTAATGAGGGTTTTGCCCGTAGAGATATTTTATACGAAGGTGACAATCCCTTTCAGAAAGGAACTCATCTTCAGATCAGCAGCAACAGCGGCGCGTCGTTGATTTATGTTCCTGAAATTCCTGAAGCAGGTGAATACGCAGTTTATATTTCATGGGCCGAAGGAGAAAATAACGTTCCTGATGCTACCTGTGTGGTGCAATACGCGGGAGGCAGTGCCACCTTTACCCTGAACCAGCAAATGGGGGGCGGCACATGGATATACCTGGGTACTTTTTGGTTTGATAAAGGCAGGGATGCTTCTCTTGGTAGTTTATCCCTTTATTCCCATTCCGCCCATGAAGGCACTATCACTGCAGATGCCGTAAGGTTTGGAGGGGGAATGGGCAACGTGGCCAGAAGACCTGCTGATTATATCATTCCCAATCAACGGTCAATAGATGACAGGGGAAGTTCAACGATGAAAGAAACCCCTGAAGATGCAACTCCATCCGAGATTCAGTGGAAAACCAGCGGACAACCAAGATTCGTGGAAGGATCACGATATTACCTGCAGTATGCCGGGATGCCGGATACGTTGGTTTATTCACTCAATGAAGGAAGAAACGATTACAACGATGATTTTATGTCCAGGGGCGAATGGGTCAATTACCTGATGGGTGGGCCGCTGGGTCCCGAAAAAAAACGCGATGTCCGGGGTTTGGGAATTCCCATTGATCTCTCTTTTGCCTTTCATACCGATGCAGGCATTACCCGCAACGATTCGGTAATAGGAACGCTGTCTATTTACAGCGGACAAAGAGATGAAGGGTTGTTTCCCGATGGCGTATCCCGCATGGCCAGTCGCGATTTGACCGATATCATACAGGATCAGCTGGTAGGTGATATCCGAACCCTGTACAATCCTGACTGGACCCGCAGAGCCATATGGGACAGGCAATACAGCGAGGCCTGGCGTCCCAATGTGCCGGCCATGTTACTCGAATTGCTTTCCCATCAAAACCTTGCTGATATGCGCTTCGGACATGATCCTGAATTTCAGTTCGATGTGAGCAGAGCCATCTATAAAGGGATACTCAGGTTTATTGCCCATCAGGAAGGGCGTGAAGCAGTAGTGCAACCCTTACCACCCAAAAATTTCTATATGGAAAAAACCGGAGGGAAAACCATCCGTCTTGCCTGGGAACCGACCACAGACGTGCTTGAACCTTCGGCGGTTCCTGACGCTTACATCCTTTATACCCGACAGGAAGACAAAGGCTTTGATCAGGGTGTGCTGGTAGAAGGAAAGGAGATAGAAATTGAATTGCCTGCCTGGAACACCGTTTACAGTTTCAGGGTTACCGCCGTTAATCAGGGCGGCGAAAGCTTTCCCTCAGAAATTCTTTCGGCTTCCATGACCTCCGGACAGGAAAAAACCGTGTTGATAGTCAATGGCTTTCAGCGCATCAGCGGACATGGCATGTTTGACAATGAACAAATGGCGGGGATTACCTGGTGGGATGACCATGCTGTACCTGATGGCTATTCGGTAAGCTTTACCGGGAAACAGTATGATTATGACCGCAACTCCCCCTGGCTTGATGACGACAGTCCGGGTTGGGGAGCATCCTTTGCCGACAACGAAGGGATGCCCGTGGCCGGAAATACCTTCGACTACCCCTACACTCACGGTGTTTCATTGCGCAATGCCGGGTATTCTTTTATTTCGGTGAGCAGGGAGGCTTTCGAAAGCGAAAATTTTGCGGTGGAAAATTATTTTATGCTCAACCTGATCATGGGCAAGCAAAAGGGCACCCCCCATTTGATGCACGCCGATAGTATCCGTTTCAGGGTTTTTACTCCCCAAATGATGCAAAAAGTAAAAGATTATGCTGAAACCGGCGGGAATATTATGATTTCCGGTGCCTATATCGGCACCGATAACAAGATTTTTTCTGATTCGCTGGCCATGAATTTTACCAGAGATGTGCTGGGATACAGCTGGCGGACCAACAATGCCAGCACTGTCGGGGAGCTTACCGTTACCGACCTGGGAGCAGCAATACTTCCGGAGATGGTCAGTTTTATAACCCACCCCAACCCCGGTATGTACCACGTGGAAGCTCCTGATGCCATTGAGGCGGAGGGCGACAATAGCAGGACTGTGTACAGGTACAGTTCCAATGCTATGAGCGCGGCAATTTTTCACCGGTCAAATCACAGGGTGTTTTCCATGGGATTCCCTTTTGAAACCATTCGGGAGCAGGAAAACAGAGATGCCCTTATGAAAGCTGTATTGAAGCTTTTTGAACAAAATTGAAAAAAAACAAGCAATAGTAAAACTTTAAAAAATAAATTATGAGCGAGAATGTAATTACCTGCTTTATACCTGCAGGAGAAGCGAAAGACAACCATGTAACGATAAATGAACTGGCAGAAAATCCATTGGTAAAGGAAATTTTCATCACCGGAAAAGGGATTGCCGAAGGTATTGAATTGCCCTCAAAAGCCTGCCTCTCAGAAATAGAGAGCATGCAAACCACCAAGGGAATAAAAAAAATGGCCGAACTGGCAAAAACTCCCTACACCCTGATTTATACCAAAACCCTTCCCCTCAAGCTGGGTGCCTGGGCCCTGGAAAGAATGGTGCAGGTAGCTCAAAACACAGGTGCCGGTATGGTATATGCCGACCATTACGAAGAAAAAGAAGGACAATTGTCGCCCAAACCGGTTATTGATTATCAGGATGGAAGTCTCAGGGATGATTTCGATTTTGGCTCACTCCTTTTATACAACAGCAAAGACCTGGGGAAGGCTTCCTGGAACATGACTGAAGAGTATAAGTTTGGCGGACTGTACGACCTCCGCCTGAAAGTATCACAACAAAAGAAACTGTTCCGTCTTCCCGAGTTCCTGTATACCGAAAAAGAAACCGATACACGCAAGTCAGGTGAAAAAATGTTTGACTATGTGGATCCCAAAAACCGCGAAGTGCAGGTTGAGATGGAGAAAGTTTGCACAAAACATTTGAAAGATATCGGTGCCTGGCTTAAGCCTGAATTCCCGCAAGTTAAGTTTGAAGAAGCAAAATTCCCGGTGGAAGCTTCTGTGATTATTCCGGTACGAAACCGTATAAAAACAATAGAAGATGCCGTAAGATCGGTATTCAGCCAGAAAACTACCTTCGACTTTAACCTTATTGTGGTTGATAATCACTCTACTGACGGTACTACAGAATTGCTGGAGAAAATGGCAAAAGAGGACAGCAGGCTGATTCATGTGATACCCCAGCGCAACGATCTGGGCATCGGAGGTTGCTGGAATGAAGGAGTATACCATGAGCAGTGCGGAAAATTTTCCATCCAGCTCGATAGTGATGACCTCTACATTGATGATAACGTATTACAAAACATAGTAAATGCATTCTACGAGCAAAATTGTGCCATGGTTGTGGGAAGCTACAGAATGGTGAACTTCAAACTGGAGGAAATTCCTCCCGGATTGATTGATCATAAAGAGTGGACTCCCGACAATGGTCGCAACAATGCGCTTCGCATCAACGGACTGGGAGCACCCCGTGCCTTCTACACTCCGGTTATCCGCAGTATTCGCGTGCCCAACGTAAGTTATGGTGAAGATTATGCCCTCGGACTCAACATCTCGCGCCACTACCAGATTGGACGCATCTACCAGCCTTTGTATCTGTGCCGCCGCTGGGACGACAATACCGATGCATCTCTGGATATCAGCAAAATGAATGCCCATAACACCTACAAAGACAGGATTCGTACCATCGAATTGTGGGCAAGAATTGCACTCAACAAAAAATAATCCGGGATACCTCCTGGCAGTCAAAATTTTAATAAAGAACGGGACTATGAACCTGACTTTTCATGATACTGAACTGAGCTTGCAGCAGAAGGTTGATCAGCTGCTTATTCAGCAAACACAAGAGTGGGATCTGGCAGAGAAAAACTACAACGGCCTGGCCAAAGCACAGAAACGCGAATTTATTTTTGAAAACAGGGTTTCTGTGGGTGTTCAGTTCAATGCAGAAAGAATATATTCTTCAGCTGCAAAGGTTGACGCCAAATCCATCAGCGAACGCAAATGTTTTTTATGTCTCCCCAATTTGCCTGAACAGCAAAAAGGGGTAGACTTTGGTGATGATTATGTTGTGCTGGTGAATCCTTTTCCCATTTTCCCGCGGCATCTTACCATTCCTCACAGGCAGCATATTGATCAGCTTATCAAGGGACGCATGGGAGATATGCTGGATCTTGCAAAGGAACTAAAAGACTTTGTGATTTTCTACAACGGTCCCAAATGCGGTGCTTCTGCACCTGATCATTTTCACTTCCAGGCCGGCAACAAAGGATTCATGCCCATCGAAAAAGAGTATCACTCACTCAGCCGCACCATCATCAAAGGAGAGGACAAATGCAGGGTTTCTACTTTCAGCAACTACCTGCGACAGTGTCTGATTCTTGATGGCGATGACAAAACGATTCTCTGCAAGTGGTTTGATGAAATTTATGAATTGATGAACGCTCAGTTGCCCGCAGAACCCGAGCCCATGATGAATGTGCTGGTGAGTTTTGATCAGGGAAGATGGAAGATTTTTCTCTTTCCAAGAAAACTGCATCGTCCCTGGCAATATTTTGAAGAGGGCACAAAGCAAATTCTTCTTAGCCCGGCATCGGTAGATTTTGGTGGAGTGCTTATCACGCCCCGTGAGGAGGATTATAAGAAGCTGACCGAAGAAGATGCAGCAGACATTTTCAGCCAGGTAACCTGGGACGAGGATGCTTTTGAAAAACTGATTGAAGATTTTAGTCACTAATATTCACTACTATGGAAGCCAGCGAATTTTCCATCAGGCAGGGATGGCCGGAAGACACAGAACGGATTTCCCGTTTCCTGGACCGCAACTGGGAGCATGACAGCATGAATACCGGTTTGCTGGAGGAGAAGCTTTTTATGGATCCTCTTGCTGACCCTGAACTTTGTTTTACGGCCTATGCGGGAAACGAACCGGTGGGTTTCCTTTTCTGTGTGCGCCGCAGCATCCGTGGAGATGAGTATGGCTATGTGAAACTTATGGCAGTGGATAAAGCCCATCGCCGAAAAAAACTGGGAAGCCAGATGTATGAAAGGGCGGAGCAAATCCTCGTGCAGAAAGGGGCGGAAATCATCCGCTGGTACGATGTACCGCTCAACTATTTCATGCCCGGGCTCGACCCCCGCTACACCGAAGCCTTTTGTTTTGCCGCAAAACACGGATTTCAACAATTCGGCGAAGCCATAAACATGCGGGTAGATCTGGATGCAATGGATTGGTCTACCCAACGGGAAGAGGAGGCTCTGAAGGAAAAAGGGATAGAAGTGCGTCGGGCAGAAATGGCCGATGTGCCCGCCATCAAAGAATTGCTCAGCAGCGAATGGCAATTATGGAACCATGAGGTGGATATGGCCATGAAGGATAATCCCCCTTCGGCACATATTGCTTTTATGGATGATAAGCTGAAAGCTTTTTCGGTGCACAATGGCAACAACAAAGGTACCGGCTGGTTTGGGCCCATGGGTACTCATGCTGATATGCGCGGAATGGGTATGGGAAATATCCTGTTGAAAAGATGCCTGGAAGATATGCGTTTACAAGGGCATCGCACTGCCATTATTCCATGGGTAGCTCCCGTTGCGTTTTACTCCCATTATGTTAAAGCAAGTATTGAACGGGTTTTCTGGAGAATGGAAAAAAGGATGAGTTCAGACGCGTAGCGCTGACATTATTGGATTTTCATGAAAAGCATAGTAAGTAAACAGATTGATCAAAACACCCAAATGTATCACCTTTAAAACCATAGTATATTATGCAGGCTAAAATTCATGTAGGAATCATATTTGCTCCCCGGATCAGCTTTGAGCTCAACGGAGATTTTGCACTTTCTTCTGAGGGTAATACCATCAGCGGAGAAGGCTCCGTTGAACTGACTCCCGACGGGCAATGCCATCTTACCCTCAATAATATCACAAAACCCGTTAGTCTTCCCTTGTTTTTTCAACCCCGGGATGAAGAATCAGGCTTTTTCGACCTGAAAGATGTTACCATAGGCATCAACTTCCACTGGGAAAGAAAAGAAAATCAACGCTTCAAAGGAGGACTGAAAATCATAGAGGAAAACGGACACCTTACCGCAGTCAATGTGCTGCCGCTGGAGGAGTACCTGAAAAGTGTGATCAGTTCGGAGATGAGTGCCAATTCTTCTGAAGAATTGCTGAAGGCCCATGCCGTTGTTTCTCGCAGCTGGCTTCTGGCACAGATAGAAAAAGAAGAAAAGCTCAGGGCTGACAAACCCCAGGTTTCCGGGCATTTTACCGATTCAGAGCATATTCGCTGGTACGATCGCGAAGACCATAAGAACTTTCATGTGTGTGCCGACGACCACTGCCAACGCTACCAGGGCATTACCAAAGCTTCTACCCCGGCAGTTAACAAAGCCATCGACGAAACCTTCGGGCAGGTGCTTGCTTATAATAAGGTTATTTGCGATGCCCGCTATTCCAAATGCTGTGGCGGTATCTCTGAACTTTTCGAAAATGTGTGGGAACCCGTAAACCATCCCTACCTGACCAAAGTGATTGACAACAACAGAGAACCCCACGGTTTTGACACCCAACTCGATACAGAAGAGAAAGCACATGCCTGGATTACCGGCAGCCCCGAAGCATTCTGCAATACCACCGACAAAGAAATTCTTTCCCAGGTGCTCAATGACTACGATCAGGAAACCCATGATTTTTACCGCTGGACCAAAGAGTTTTCCCAGCAGGAAATCAGAGAGCTTCTTAAAAATCGCATCGGTATTGAAGTAGGTGAGATTCTTGAGCTCACCGCAGTAGAGAGAGGAGCATCGGGCAGGCTGATAAAACTGAAAATCCGTGGAACAGAAAGAACCATCACCATTGGTAAAGAGCTCGAAATCAGAAAATGCCTTCCTGATTTCGAGC
>JAABSE010000050.1 GCA_011390575.1 Sphingobacteriia bacterium | reverse complement strand
AAAGCCCCTGGGCGAGAAGGATTACGTTACCGAAACGTGGATAGAGGGAATAGGCTCGCTCAATGGCATTTTTTACGGAAACAGTGACCCCGACATCACCGGAGTACAGTTCGACCTCACCTGTTTCAGCCAGAACTCTGAAGTTGTTTACCCTGAAGGATTTGAAGGAAGCTGTTATCAGACCAATGTGAGTACGCAGGATTTACCATTCTCCCAACAGGTAAAAATCCATCCCAACCCTTTCAGGGATTTTATTCATGTATCACAAAAAGGTAAAAGAATCCTTTCTGTCACCCTAATGGATAGTAACGGAAAAACTGTACTGGAAGAAAACCCTTCCGGAACATCCGGAGAATTGACTTTAAGCACCGGGCATCTGCCTGCGGGATTGTATATGCTGAAAGTTCTTACCGATGATGGAGACGTGGTTCAGAAGGTAATTAAGCATTAGTTTTCCACCATAAAAAAAACAGGCTGCCCCGAAGTTCGAAGCAGCCTGTTTCATTAAGCGATACCGGGGTTTATTGTTCCCATTCGATCTTGTACATGCCCAGGTTTTTCTCATCAAATGATTTGATAAATTCGGCCCTGGAGGCACATTCGGTTTTGGCTTTGCGGATGAAAATCTCTGCCGATTTACGGAAACGCTCATCGCGGTGGGTATCTTGCATCAACAGATAACTCATGATGATGTATCCGGCCATTTCAACCAGGCGACGTGCATGGAAGTCAAGCAATTCGCCGTTTTTGGCCTCCATCACTTGTTTGCTGATTTGCTCAAATTCATCAGTCATTTCCACGAGTAAATTCTTGTAATACTCGAATTCGGGTTTTACATGATTTTGCTCGTATTCACGGATCAACTTCAAATAAGTACCATTGGTTACGGCTCTGATGGCTGCAACCACCTGCAACTGTGATGTACCTTCATAAATATTGGTAATACGGGCATCGCGGAACAATCTCTCCACCGGAAAATCTTTCATATACCCGGTACCACCATGCACCTGAAGTGCGTCGGAAGCAATTTCATTGCTGTATTCACTGGTAAAAAGTTTGAGCAACGGGGTGAGGCCATCAGCTACCCTGTTATGTTGTTTGGCATCAGTTCTTTCTTCGGGTTCGAGTTTGCGGTTTTCCTGGATAAAACTGTAAGCCTTGTAAATATCCACATAGCGAGCGGTTTCATACAGCAGAGATCTGCCGGCATCGATTTTGGCGCGCATCACAGAAAGCATTTCATAAACAGCCGGATATTGAATAATAGGTTTCCCAAACTGTTCTCTCTCGTAGGCATATTTCAATGCTTCGCGGTAGGCAGCCTCGGCAATACCCACTGACTGGGCACCTACGCCCAGGCGGGCAGAGTTCATCAACGACATTACATACTTGATCAATCCCAATTTGCGATCACCAACCAGCTGGGCCGGAGCATCTTTAAAAACGAGTTCACAGGTGGGAGAACCTTTGATACCCAGTTTGTTCTCAATACGCCTTACCGAAACGGCTTTGTGTTTGCGATCATACACGTAAAGCGACAAACCACGTCCATCGGTAGTACCCGGTTCGCTGCGGGCAAGCACCAGGCTCACATCAGCATCACCGTTGGTGATAAAACGTTTTACACCATTGAGAAACCATTGTTGTTTCTGTTCATCGAAAGTAGCTTTCAGCTGCACTGCCTGGAGGTCGGAACCGGCATCGGGCTCGGTAAGGTCCATGGCAGCTGTGGCTCCTTTGTTGAAGCGCGGCAGAAATTCTTTTTTGATTTCATCACTTGCAAATTCGTGGAGGGTTTCAGCACAGTCCTGCAAGCCCCATATATTGGCAAATCCTGCATCAGCGCGCGACACAAGCTCAGCAGCCATTACGTAGGGTACCATGGCAAAGTTCAGTCCACCGTATTCACGAGGGAGCGACATGCCTATCAAACCTGCTTTGGTGAGCGTATCATGATTCTCCTGGGTTCCCCGGGCATACACCACCTCATTGTTGATGAGTTGAGGACCTTCCTGATCTACAGATTCGGCATTGGGGCCAATGGTGTCACCACAAATCTCGCCTACAATTTCCAGCACTTTATCATAAGAGTCAAGCGCATCTTCATAATCCTGAAACGCATAATCATATTTATCCTTATCAGCAAAATCATCCTCTTTCAGGCGAACAATCTTCTCCATGAGGTGATGCTTAAGGTGGAATTTCAAACTGGGGTTATCGGTATAAAAATTAGCCATTTTTCTTTTTGTTTAAAAATTTTATGCCTTCCATGCAGAAAGGCCATCCATTCTGTTTTACTTGGTGTTTTTCTTGTAAAACTTGATCATTTTGGGGATGATATCTGCCACATTGCCAATGATGGTATAATCGGCAATCTGGTTGATGGGTGCCTTGGGATCATTGTTGATGGAAATGATCTTGGCCGATTCATTCATCCCGGCAGTATGCTGCACGGCACCTGAAATACCACAGGCAATGTACAACTTGGGTCTTACGGTAATTCCTGTCTGACCTACCTGGCGGGCATGATCAACAAATCCGGCATCTACAGCCGCTCTTGAAGCACCCACTTCACCCCCCAGCACTTCGGCCAGTTCGTATAGCATATCAAAGTTTTCTTTGGAGCCTACACCATAACCCCCGGAGATAATAATAGGAGCACTCTTGATGTTTATTTTTTGTTTTTCAATGTGTCTCTCCAGGATCTCAACAGCCATGTGGCTTTCCTTGAGAATAGTATCTACATTTACATGCTTAATTTCCCCTTTATGGGTGCTGTTAAAGATTTCTTTCTTCATTACCCCTTCCCTTACGGTGGCCATTTGCGGACGGGTGTCGGGATTGATAATGGTGGCAATGATGTTTCCTCCAAAAGCAGGTCTGATCTGGTAAAGCAGGTTTTTGTACTCTTTGCCGGTTTTGTTTTCGGTATGGTCACCAAAAACCAGGCTGGTACAGTCGGCAGTAAGTCCACACTTGAGTGAAGAAGCTACCCGGGGTGCCAGGTCGCGACCTACCGATGTAGCGCCGAAGATAGCGATTTCGGGTTCTTCCTGCTTAAAAAGATTAACTATGATTTCTGCATGTGGCAAGGTTAGGTAGGGATACAACCTTGAATTGTCGGCCACATGGATAACATCTACTCCATATGGAAAAATCTGATCTTCTATACCCTTGAGGTTATGTCCGATCACAACAGCTTCCAGTTTACGGTTTATCTCATTGGCAAGCTTACGGCCTTTGGTG
Organism: Sphingobacteriia bacterium; assembly: GCA_011390575.1. Classification (GTDB taxonomy): domain Bacteria; phylum Bacteroidota; class Bacteroidia; order Bacteroidales; family UBA7960; genus SKVR01. Next base: position 24,299 of record JAABSE010000050.1, on the reverse strand, counting down.
AGCAACTCAAGGCTCACTTCTGCAACCTGACCGTCTTCTATTTCGCAATAAACAAATATATTATGCACTTTGGTAAATTTTTCGTTTATGAATCAATTGGCTATCCTATCACGTGGCTGTCGATGAGCTCTTTCATCAGATAGTCTATATCTTTATCTTCGTCTGTCAGTGCTACCGAATCTTTATGGGCCAGTACCACATTTTCAATCTTTTTCACCTTGGTGGGTGAGCCGGAAAGGCCTAAGTATTGCACATCGGCATCCAGATCAGCCACGCTCCATTCTTCAATGCGCAGATATGGCTTGTTGGTCATCATTTCGGTATAGTCTTTTGTTTCATCCACCAGTTCAGAAACTGTGCGGGCATGCTTGTATTGCATAAGCAGCTTGGCATGCCTGGGGCGGCATTGGGGAGCAGAGCTATGCACTGTAATCAGCAACGGAGTTTTTCCTTTGACTATTTCAATTCCTCTTTCCAGGCGACGTTTGATAACCAGTTCATCCTCTTTAACTTCCAGTATCTCTTCACAATATGTAACCTGTGGGATGTTTAGTTTTTCTGCTACCTGGGGACCTACCTGGGCGGTATCGCCATCAATGGCCTGACGACCGGCGATTACCAGATGGGGCTCAAGTTTTTTCACTGCCAGGCTGATGGCATAAGAAGTAGCAAGGGTATCTGAACCGGCAAATTTTCTGTCAGTGATAAGATAACCGGAAGTGGCACCTCTGTATAAGGCTTCACGAATGACTTCTGCTGCACGGGGAGGTCCCATGGTAAGGATAATCACTTCTGCATCCTCAATCCTGTCTTTAACAGACAAGGCTTGCTCAAGCGCATGCAAATCTTCCGGGTTGAAGATAGCAGGCAAAGCACTACGGTTTACGGTACCATCGGCCTTCATGGCATCTTTACCCACATTTCGGGTATCGGGTACTTGCTTAGCTAAAACTACAATTCTAAAACTCATGAATTATTGGGTTTAAATGTAATGATGGATTTTATTTTTTTTCTTTTCCGTCGGAAAGCCCTTCCGTATCCAGCTTATCATGACAATCGCCGTCGCATACGAAACAATCATTGATCAATTTGTCGCTGATACCCATGGTAGAATAACCCCCATCATGGAAAAGGTTTTGCATGGTAACCATTTTGGTGAGGTCGGAAAACATGGTAATACAATAATCGGCACACTGGTCTGATGAAGCATTGCCCAGGGGCGACATACAATTGGCGTAGGTATAGAAAGCATTGAACCCTCCTACCCCTTTGCCGGCAGTAGTAATGGTGGGAGATTGTGAAATGGTATTCACCCTTACCCTGCGTTTTTTACCATAATGGTAACCAAAGCTGCGTGCAATGGATTCTAACATGGCTTTGGCCTGGGCCATATCGCTGTATGAAGAATAGGTGCGCTGGGCAGCAATATAGGAGAGTGCAACCACACTGCCCCACTCGTTCATGGCATCCATCTGGTAAGCGGTTTGCAGTACCTTATGAAGTGACATGGCCGAAACATCCAGGGTTTTCATCATATAGTTGTAATCCAGCTCTGTATAGTGCAAGCCTTTTCTTACGTTGGGCGACATGCCAACGGAGTGGAGAATGAAATCAATTTTTCCTCCCAGAATTCTCATACTTTCCTGAAGCAGGTTTTCCAGATCGTCTACCTGGGTAACATCAGCAGAAATCACTTCAGCACCGGTTTGTTCTCCCAGTCTGAAAATGTCTCCCATTCTTAATGCTACGGGGGCATTGGTCAGTGTAAACACTGCTCCTTCTTCTTTCGCTCTTAGGGCAACTTTCCAGGCGATGGAATTTTCATCCAGTGCTCCGAAAATAATACCTCTTTTTCCTTTCAACAGATTGTGTGACATTGTATTTAGTTTTTATTAATATTCTGTTTATCAAATAGTTCTTCAGCTGCCTGTAATACAGCCGGGCCGGGATTTTCGCCCCCCAGCATCTGGGCAATTTCGTGCACCCTGTCCCGGGCACTTACTTCTTTTACGATGGTTTTGGTGGATTGGTTTTCGATGTGCTTGTACACCACGAAATGTTTCTTTCCTCTTGCTGCCACTTGCGGCAGGTGGGTTACTGATACAACCTGCATGTTTTGGGCAATTTTGGCCAGGATATTTCCCATTTTAAAACCAATTTCACCCGAAACCCCGCTGTCTATCTCATCAAAAATGATGGTGGGCAGCAAGTTCTTTAAGGAAATAACAGACTTCACCGCTAACATCAGTCGCGATAATTCACCTCCTGAGGCCACCTTCGCCAGTTCCTGGGGTGCTGCTCCCAGGTTGGCTGAGAACAAAAACTCCAGCTCATCCATTCCGTGCTGATGAAGCTCTCTGGCAGAAGTTTGCTTAACCATAAACCGCCCATTGGGCATTCCCAGTTCCTTAAGGATACTGTTGATTTGCTTCTCAAGGGCCGGGATGGCTTTGGCCCGTTTTTGAGATAAGGTAGCTGCAACCTCCTTTAGTTGCTCTTCCTTTTGATGGCAGAGAGCCGAAAGACTTTCTATTTCCATTTCCAGGGATTCTGCTCCCTGAATCTTCCGGAAAAAATCATCCTTGATTTCAATCAGCTCTTCTATGGTTTGTGCAAAGTGCTTGTGCAGTAATTTCTGCAGCAGATCGTATCGCCGTTGCAACTCCCCTGCTTTTGCAGGATCATCGGCAACATCCTGTTTCATTCCACTTAATTCGCTGCTTATATCCTTCAGCTCTATTTCTGTTGAATGGAGCCTGGAAGAGATTTCAGCATAAGCTTTATCGTAGTTTTCCAGGGGCTTGAACAGGTTAATAAGTTCATGCAGGGTTTGGAGTATATTTTCGGGGCTGTTTTGCAGCAGGAAATCTGCTTTCTCCAGGTTAAATCTGATTTCTCCTGCATTGTTAAGAATCTGCAGTTCGCTTTCGATTTCCTCAAATTCTCCGGGCACCAGGGCAGCTTTATGCAATTCATCAAACTGAAACTGAAAATAATCCAGCTCCGCCCGCACTTGTTTTTCCTGATCCTGCAATTCGTTAAGCTTGCTTTTTTCCTTTTGTAAGGAAACAAAATCCCTGCGAAACTTAATTACATCAGCCATGATACCCGCATAAGCATCTGTCAGATCATACCTGAACGCAGAATGGGCAAACATAAGACTTTGATGCTGGGAATGAATATCGATGAGTCGTTCTGCAAAAAGCTTTAGAATATTCAGGTTAACGGGCGTATCGTTAATAAACGCCCTGGATTTTCCCTGGGGGGTTATTTCTCTTCTGAAAATGGTGGTTTCATCATAATCCAGCTCATTTTCCTGAAAAAGAGGCTCCATTTGAAGGTCTTTCACACGAAACACCCCTTCAATGATGCATTTGCTGTTTTTATTATGCAAAGCACGGGTATCAGCCCTTTGCCCCAGGATCAGGCCCAGCGCACCCAGCAAAATGGATTTTCCTGCACCTGTTTCTCCCGTTATGATAGTAAGCCCGTCATCGAAGCTGATGTCCAGTTTCTCGATCAGGGCATAGTTTTCAATCAAAAGACTTTTGAGCATGTGAACCAAGGCTAATTAAGCGAAGCAACAAAGATAACAAACTTTGCGATACAGGGGATGGGAAAAAACAGAGAGTTAAAGCCAGGTTTAAAACAAGGGATTGAAATTTACCTGGGTCTGCCCTGTGCACCACCGGGTCCCGAGCCACTCTGTTGCTGGTTGATTCGGCGGTATCTTGCACTGTTAGCCGGATCTATTTCGGAGAGTATCTGTACTACCTGATTTTTTTCCATGGCGGGGGCTTCACTAAAAAGGTTTACCAGCTCATCGCCTTTGGTGGTCATAATAATAGACATGAGGTAACTCCCCGGGCGCTGCCGGTGCGTTCGCTGAAGCATTTCCAGCGCATTGACCACTTCGGTACGGGCCATTTCCATATTCTCGGTCATCCGATCAAAACCTAGTCTGTGGTAAGTGTAAAGAGCCTGACGAACATTGGAATACCGGGAATTAAAGATATTTTCCATCAGCCAGTAACGATTACGCTGCCCTTCAAAGGATTTCCAGCCTCGCTCAGGAGCATTTTGTGCCAGATTGACAATGGCTTGTGCCTTTTCGAAATAGGGTGTACCTCCCATAGGGGTAAAAGTATCAAAGTCGAAACCAATGATCAGATAAGCATAATAAGCTAAAACAGATGTAAGGTTGCTGGTATGGGTATTATCGGCATATTCAAGGGGCTGGTCTTCTACATAGCGAAAAATAAAATCCCGGTCATTATGATTGATTATCGGACTGCTGTAAGATGTCTGGTAAACAGGTCTTCGTGATTGGACCTGAATAGTGCCTCTGTACTCGTCACTACCCACTTTTTCGTTAACGGTGATGAGGATACTGGCTTCTATCCGTTCTTCGGGTTCATACTGATAATCAGTCCAGTTTCGTTGATTGATGAATTCGTAAATGTCGGACTGAAGCGTTTGCAGTATTTGTCGGTCGGTTTCCGACATACCGGGCGAACTGATTTGAATCATGCATTGCAGCTCCTGGCTTCGGGAGAAAGTAATGCTAAAAAAAAGAATCAAAAATGATAAGAGAAGTTTCTTCATGCTGAACTATGAGGGTTTTCAGGTATTGATTTTAATACAGATCAGCTGCCACCATGTATAAACCATCAGAGCATCTCCGAAAGTTTGTTGACCACATCAACCGCTACCTGTTGCTTGCTTTTTAATTCAAACCCTGAAATCTGGTTTTTATTGTCTATCAGGGTCACTTTATTGTTGTCGCCACCAAAGCCGGCCCCTTCGTCATTGAGTGAATTCAACACAATGAAATCCAAGTTTTTACCGTCGAGTTTCTTGCGGGCATTTTCAATTTCGTTATCTGTTTCCAGTGCGAACCCTACCAGCACCTGCCCCTCTTTCTTCATCTTTCCCAGGCTACCCAGGATGTCGGGATTCAGAACCAACTGTATTTCTGGGGTAGCGTCGGTTTTTTTTATTTTTTGCGATGCAGGTTTTGCGGGCTTAAAGTCAGAAACAGCGGCGGTTAAGATACCTGCATCCATTTGGGGGAAAGCATCCATGGCAGCATGGTACATTTCATCAGCAGTTGTGACATCAATCCTGTTGATTTCACCGGCTGGTGCAGCAATACTAACCGGACCAGCGATAAGGGTAACTTCTGCTCCCCTGCTGGCCAGCTCACCGGCAATGGCAAAACCCATTTTTCCGGTAGAATGATTTCCTATAAACCTGACCGGGTCAATGGGTTCATGAGTAGGTCCGGCAGTGACAAGAATTTTCTTCCCCTTGAGTTGATCTTTAGGGGAATTGAAATACTGCTCTACCCTCAAAAAAATCTCCTCTGGTTCTTCCATTCTTCCCTTGCCCTCATAGCCACAGGCCAGGTATCCACTGGCAGGCTCTACAATTGCTATATCCATTTCCTTTAAGTATGAAAGGTTTCGCTGAACAGCAAAATGATCAAACATCTTGACATTCATGGCCGGAGCAATGAATATTTTTTTATCGAAAGCAATCAGAGAAGTGGAAAGGGCATCATCGGCAATACCATTGGCTAATTTCCCGATGATATTGGCGGTAGCAGGAGCTACAACAAAACAATCAGCCCAATCGGTCAGACTGATATGTTCGGTGGTATAATCGTTCTCGGGTCCGAAAACCTTATCGTAAATTTTGTTTTGGGAAAGCGACTCGAGGCTCACACGGGTTACAAACCATAATGCATTTTCAGTGGTTACCACCCGTACTTCAGCGCCGGCTTTTTTGAAAAGACGGATAAGAATCAAACTTTTGTAAGCGGCAATACCGCCACTTATGCCTATGATAATTCTTTTTCCCTGAAGCATATCAATACAATTATGATACGAGCCCAATGCCCGTGAAGAGAAACCGGCTCTTATAGGTCTCTTTCGGGAATCCGTGAATAAATCTTATCATTGAGAAACTCAGAGATAGCGATCAGTGAAGGCTTGGGAAGCTGCTCGTAATGACGCGCTATTTCAATTTGCTCGCGATTTTCAAAAACCTCTTCCAGATTATCGGTAGAAGTAGCGAATTCTGACAATTTGTTGTTGAGTTCTTCCTTCATTTCAAGGCCAATCTGGTTGGCTCTTTTGGATATAACCACTACAGACTGGTAAATGTTACCGGTTTCCACATCAAACTTTCTTATGTCGCGGGTTACTGTATTATTGTCAGTTTTTACCTTCCTGGTTTCCATAATTTATAGGTATTTATCTTTTATTTACATTTTCTTATTGATTGTTGTTTTCAGCAGCTGCAATTTCTTCCAGAGTGGCGATTTGTTCTGTAGCTATACTCAGCATATTATCAGCATCGGGCAAAAACTCGCTTTCGGGAAATCTGTTTACAAGCTTTTTATGAGCTGCTACCACCTCCTGGTATCTTTCCAGCTGACGCTCCTGGATACTGTTTTCTGCAAAAAGAAAATGAGAGCGAATGATGTAATACAGTGCTTCTTCCCTGTACTCGGTATCGGGGAAATCTCTGATTACATTGTTAAATGAGGTTACTGCAGCCATATAATCGCGAATATTGAAGTAGAGTAAAGCCGACTGAAATGCTTTCACTTCCAGTTTTTCTCTCAATTCGTCAATGAGTTGATTCGATTCTTCTACCCTTTCGCTTTGCGGATACCTGTTGATAAAAGATTGCAGCTCGCTGATAGCATCACGGGTATCGGTCTGATCCAAACTGGCCCTGGGAGAAAGCAGGTATTTGCAATAGGCACTCAGGTATAGAAATTCCTCTGCATGCTCACTTCGGGGAAATCCCTGGGTAAAAGTTTTAAAATAATGCGCCGCCAGGATATAATCACCCTGTTTGTAATGCGCCATAGCAAAGTAATAGTTGAGTTGCTCAGCATGAACTGTACCCCTGAAAGAAGGGATGATATCTGACATCAACCCCAGAGCCTTGTGATATTCTCCCTCGTAGTAGTATTCGTAGGCCTTTTCTCTTTTTAAATTTACATCATCGCTTTTTAAAAGACGTTGATAATTACTGCATGAGGAAATCAATAGGGTGAGTGCTATCAAAAATACCCATTTACTTTTCGTTGGAAGCTTCAGCATGAATAATTGCCCGTTTTATGTTTAGTGTTTAAGCAGTTCAAAACAATTTGCAAAGGTAATCATTTTCTAATTGTGATGAACCTGCCTTTTTAATTAGTTTTATCTGTTTGTATCTTCATTACCCATAACGAAGAAAAACAAAATAAATTTTAAGGCGAAAAAAATATGATAGCACAAGGAATAGTTGCCTGAACAAATTTTATATCCTTCGTTGCTTCTATGCTTCTGTTAAAAGTTCATCGCTTCTTTGAGCCTGGCATATCCGGCTTTGCTGACGGCAACTTTCAGACCGTTTTTCATTATGGCAATCCAGGCATCTTTGGAGTAAGGTTCAATACGTGTAACCTCCGATAAATTGATGATAAAAGACCTGTGTACCCTTAAAAAATTCTGTGGGGATAATTTTTTTTCATAATATTTCAGGGTTTGTTTTTTCAACCACTGGTCTTTGGCCGTGTGCACAATCACATAGTCATCATTGGCTTCCAGGCAAATCAAGTCATTGCAATGCACTACCTGGATATGATTTCCTGAGCGAATAACAAGCCTGTCAAGATGATTATCGCTTATCCCCTCCTCCAGCAAGGTTCTTATCCCCTGTTTGCCCGCTGCCGAAATATGAGGCGACTGGAGTTGCGCTCTGGCTTTATTTATGGCTTTCTCAAAACGCGCTTCATTGATGGGTTTCAACAAGTAATCGCAGGTGTTGTATTCGAATGATTTCACCGCATATTCATCGTACGCAGTAGTAAAGATAGTCAGTGGAAGACTTTCTGCATCGAGCAGTTCGAGCATTTCCACACCATTAATTTTGGGCATCTGGATATCAAGAAATATAAGATCGGGCTTAAGTTCATTGATTTTCTTTACACCTTCAAATCCATCCATGCATTCACCTATTATCTCCATATCCTTGCTGGAAGCAAGATAATTTGCAATCAATCTTCGGGCTGGTGCCTCATCATCAATAATGATAACCTTTATTTTATCTTCCATGTTTGAATTTCATTATGTATTTACCTTTTGGGGAACAGTGAGATAACAGCTGAATACTCCTTTTTGTGCCTCAATTTTCAACAAAGCTGTTTTTCCGTATATCAAGCGCATTCGGTTTCTTACGTTCTCCATCCCGACACCTTCGCCTTTGAAGCGTTGAAACTGCTCATCGTAACTATTGGATAAGATCAGCAGCAGATCGTTCCCGCTTTTTTCACAGGTTAGCCTGATTATTCCCTGTGTGCTGCTTTGCTGAACACCATGTTTTACGGCATTTTCAAACAGAGGCTGAAGTATCAGGGCCGGAATCTGGAAAGAGTGAAATTCCGTGCTGTTTTGAATTTCCCATTGCAGTTTATCTTCAAAACGTACCTTTTCAATTTTAAGATATAGCTCGATATTTTCCAACTCCTCTCTAAGGGTAATAATATGCATAGCATCTTTTCTCAAGGCTATTCTCAGAAAATCAGAAAGATTGCCCAGCATTACCCTGGCTTTCTCCGGGCTATATACCGTAAGTGAACTGATAGAATTCAGACTATTGTAAATGAAATGTGGATTAAGCTGATTTTTAAGGGCCTGCAATTCTGTTTTTTCAACCAGTGTCCTGAGTTCATTTTCTCTTTCCACCGATTCTTTTACGGATTGCTGGTATACACTGAGAAAGAAGGCAAGATAGACCCAACCGGCCACAAACAAACCGGCAGCAAACCTCAATTCGCGGGACAGCACCAAAAAATCAAGATAGAAGGGATGATTGTAAAAGAGGGTTTGTAAAATGAAAACAGAAAGGAATAACCACGCAATTACTATTAAAAGTCCGGCCAGCAAACTGTTTCGGATACTCAGCAAAGAGTCCACAGTTTTATTGCGGGCATAACGTACAACAAAACTTAAACTCAACAACATGAAATTTAACAAGACAACGGATATGATGCCATCTGCAAGAGCTTGCAAGAAGGTGAGTTCATAGCGAAAAAAGAGGAGCGAGAAATGCAGTCCGGTCAATACAAAGGTAAAGAGCAGATAGTTTCTCAGAAAGGGTCGGTTTTGGGATAAATTTCCGGGGAAACGCATAATTTTTGTTGCACGGTTTATCTATCTGTTAGAAATAAAAATATCATATGCCTTTCAGGAGAAAAAAGATTACTCTCAGAACAAGGGCTTAATGAGTTCAGGGTACACGGTAATCCTGAATTTACTTTTCAGGCTGTTGAAAGCATCTTCTATGGCCTGGGCAGAACTCATTCCAATACCTGCAACATCGTCAATTTGCATAGATCGAATGGAGTTGCCCTGGCTGTCCAGTAAATCAATACTGGCAATCACAGAACCTGAATATCTGCTTCCATGTTTAACAGGCGCAGATACATTGGTTTGAATGATCACAGAATAATCTGCATGGGTTTGTTCATTAGTTATCACAAAACCTTCCTGCCGCAGCAATCTACTGATTTCCGCATCAAAACCCGCATCTGCGGCGAGACTGCTCCTGGCTGACGCTACCTGAGTCTTTGCAGAAATATAAAAAACAGGAGGTACTACCTCAATGGGTAAAGTAAAAGCACTAAGCTGAACTATTTCAAAAAATTTCTGCACAACCACATCCGAACTGTTTTGACTGACAATTTTTTCCACATCAATAGAAGAAACCATCCGTTCATTTCGCATGCCTGGTTTTAATCCCGCAGGTATTACCCTAAAACGACCAGTAGCATCGGTAACAGCTTCAGACCTTCTACCGGGCAGCCAGGAAAATTTTGTTATAACAGGTATTCCGGCTATTGGGTCAGAATTTCTATTGACCACCACAGGTTCAACAGGCGCCACAAGAGAACCTGGTTTGATCATTACCTTTTCCATGGGGAAAACCAGAGAAAGATGTTGCATTTGCTTTGCCAAATCACTCATCAAAGCGGTAGCATAAGGTTTTTCCTGTCCGTCAATGCGGGTGGTAAGATCTTCTCCGATAAAATCATGAATATCTTCAAAAGCCCGCACATAAAAACCCAGGGCATCAGTCATTCGACCCTGATCCGCTAATAACCGGGCCTGATCAAATTTGGATTGAGATATATTTAAAGCCCTGGAAATACGTTCTTGTTTGATCTGTTGATAACGGGCTTTGGAAAGCCGGTAATACACCCAGTATTGCTCATCATTCTCCCAGTTACCTATCAGTTCGTATCCTTCAAGGTATTCCTGGGTTGACATTCTGATGTTATCCCGAAAAAACTCACTGGAAAGGTGGTCAAATTCAAAATAATTTAATGCCGAAGACGAAGAAATATTAACAGAGATGCTTCCTGCAAGCTCATTCAGGGCAACCTGTCTGGCCTTTTCGCGATAGTCAAACTGCTGATCTTTCGGTACCATTCCCACACCATGATAATACGAGGGATGATTGGGTGTTTGCAATACCCATTCAGGAGCCCCTTTCATCATTCGCTCATGGCTGGTTTTTCTTCCGGAAAAACATCCGGTCAGCATCGTGATCAGAAATAATAGAAGTAAAGCTCTGTTCATAGGGATTATTTTAGGCGTTCATTTTGATTGGCTTCTGCCCTTGCATAATAATTATCTTTCCGGATCGAAACTTAATATGGCCTGTGTAATTCGGTTATTCACATCGATAAAAATCAGATCTCTCAGCTCATTGGGTGAAGCAATGGTTGGTTCAGCATTGAGTAATCGTTGTAATGAAGAATAATTTCTTTCATCAATATGCCAGGAGTTATTCCTCAAGGTAGCAGGGTAAAGATTTTTGGATTCGCCCTGGTAGACAGCATAATTCATCTCATCCCTCTCTGCCTGGTTAAACCGCTGCGAGAGCAGAATTTCACCAGTGAGGGTAGAAATGAGTTGAACATTAACAGTGAGTCGTACCTGGTTGGTTCTTGAATACTCCATGTAGGAAACCTCGCGGTCGCGATAGGAGATCTCTCCTTCACTATCCTCTATGGTAGTTCTCTCAAATCCTGTTTTTTCTTTACGCTGCAAAGAACCGTGTGACTTCTGGTACTGAGAATAATTAAGCACAAGCAAAGCTTTTATACCATTTCTATCATGTAATTGCCTGAGAATGGAGCGGTTCAATGAACCTGTTGCCCCCTGGAAAGATCGCTGGACTCTCAGGCTGATATCTCCCAGTTGATGGATTTTGATAAAAGGATCTTTGGCATCCAGAATCATCTGAATAAGAATATTCTCAAACTCTTCTCCATCGGCAGTATTGCCGGGCATAAAATTGGAATGAAGTGCAACCGGAAAAGCGGCACAAACTAAGGCTTCATTGCGAAAAGTTTCAGCATTTTTGTAATTGCCTCCGGCATCTTCAATTATTTGTTCAAACCCGAAAAACGCAGTTCTGCAGAATCCCGAGCCTAAATTCTCTACCGAAGCACGGTAAAGAGGCTCGTTTCGGGCTTCTATATATTGCGATTTCACATCCATATAACCAGGGTTAACTTTATAAACATCCCCCAGAGCCGTGGCTGCGGCCTCAAAATCCTCATTGAGAAGAAATAATGTTCCTTCCTTATACCTTTCACTTAAAGCCTGCTGCATACGCTGCCTCACATCTTTATAACCGGGGTCTCTGGCCGTTATGCGCTCCCATTCCCGATAAGCCTGCATGTAATTTCGCTGGCTGTAAAACCTTGCTCCACTCTGATACAAAGGTTCGAGAGTGGCAGTATTAAGATAGGATCGGGTATCTCTGAAGTTGGGGCTAATCTGATGTATTTCAAGAAAAATTTCCCGGGCTTCATCAAAACTCTGTTCACCAATAAGTCTCTGGCCCATCTCATACCTCTCATTAAGGTATTGTTCTTTTGCATTTTCAAAAGTTCTTTGCGTAGAATGCTCTATGCGGAGATTGATACCGGTTTTTTGAACTTTGCTGGCAAAATCTTCCATTTCCAGGTAGTCGTATACCGCTTTTTTGTAGTTTCCTGTGTTATAGGCATGCGAAACTTCACCGGCAAGCCCTTCCATATACATCTGCCCTGCACGGTTCAATCCCATTTTGTAATCCACTTTGTTGGGTTTTTTGATGGCTGCCTGATAATAAAGTTCTGCGGCTTCGCGAAACATGCCGGCACGCTCATAACCGGAGGCCTGTTTAGCCATTCTGCGGGTGGCACATCCCATCATTAACAAACTGATAATCAGTAATACTGTGAATAAGGAGGTAGATCTGTATTGCATAGTAGTTTTATTTGGGGGTAAAAATAACAATACTTTTTTAAAAGTTGTTAAGAGATTCACGGCAAATGAAGGTCCTAAAAAAAGGAAACCCTGCTGCCAGAAGGCCAACAGGGTTTCGATATCAATTTTAATGCCTTTTTATCACGATTTTATTTCACCTCCGCCAAATAACACCAATCCTTTGAGGTAAAGAATTTTTTTATTATCCTGCCCCATGCTATCGTTGTCAAAAGTTCTTTCATCAGAAAACCCTCCAAAAATTGCAGTTACTTCATTTTTTACGTCCCAGCCTTCCGGAATTCTCATGGAAACACCACCAAAGATGCAAAGCATGTCAATTGCATTTACGCCCGGCGACATATCGGCTTTTCTCAGATCAATCTCGGCACCTCCGAAAATAGCAGTTATCTGCCCTCCACGGAAATTCTGTGTCTTGATCTTTCTTTCTCCTCCGCCAAATATATTTACATCGTTAATGTAATCGTTGACTTCGGCATCTTCAGGAACATTGATCTCTTTTCGGTTAAAACTCTGTCGTTTTAGGATGATGGCCAAACCGGCTATAATTAACACAACGGGGAAAACAAACCGAAATACATCGCGAATCGTAAAGCCCGTAATATCCGCTCCCAGAAAGATGGCCCCAATGGTAAACAATATTAACCCTGTACTTTTATCCTTTTGGGTGGTCATAAATACCAGTCCAAGGAATACCAGCAATGATTTCCACGAAAAAACATAGGAGGGCAATTGCCAGGGGAATAAATCATAAAACCTCAGCAACAAAGCAAACCCCACAAAAAGCAGAATGATTCCTAAAATGTACCGTTTTTCTGAATGACTTTTCATTTCTTATATAGTTTTAAGTTACAGTAAATTATCAGAAGCCTGTGTTTTAAAAGGATACTTGCCTTTTTTTGAGTGATTCCCGGTGCAAACATTTCCAGGCTGATTTGATATTTACAAAATTGATTAATGCCTTTTGAGAATCACGGTACAAATGTAGTAACCACCATAAGCTCCCTTCCACCACAAATCGGTCAATGGCTGTACAGGGTCGGTGAAAAGCTTTTAGCGGACTTCAGGCCTGTCCTTCTCAAGGTCACTGATGTGCAGGTTTAATGCCTTCACACTGATAACAATTTCCCAGATACTGATGGTAAGAGAAATAATAAGCATCAGCAGGCCCAGTCCGAAAATGATCTCTGCTGCCAGATTTTTTCCCACATAAATCAAAAACATACTGACCACACAAAGCAGCAAACTTCCTACTCCATAAACCTGCATGCTTTTGATCAGGTAAATCCGTTTGCGCAGGTTGTCTATCTGATCGTATAATATATGCGTGGGGTCGGATTTATATTGCGCATGCAGATTGCGCACCAGCTGGGCGATGGTAAGAAAGCGATTGGTGTAGGCAAGCAGAATTAATGAAATGGCAGAAAATAATAAGGCCGGCGTGGTAAGGGTTAAAGTTTCCATAGCGCTTTTATTATTGCTTTTTGCCCACGAATTTAGACATTATTAAACACAGATAAACACAAAAACTGCATATTATACTTTTATTTGACCGGAAACGCTCCCCAAAGCACTCCTTTTTACCCAAAATTGCCCAACAGTATCATTTTGCTGATGGCTCTCCGGTTTGTTATCATTAGTGTAATATTTTTCATATGTCAGATAAAACTTATTTCAACAACTTTTGTTACTAATCCAAAAGCACATTAATAACAGAAAAAACATGAAGCAAACGCATTTTTATTCAAGCCTGCTTATGGCTTTAGGCATCCTTCTGATTATCAGCACACAGATATCCGCACAGACCGGAACCATCCGTGGCAGGGTATTTAATGAAAAGAATAACGAACCCCTGCCCTTTACCAACCTGGTGATTTTTGGAACCAATATAGGCAGTACAACAGACCTGGACGGAAACTTCCTTTTTACGGGTATTGAGCCTGGCTTTGTAAGGCTGCAGGTTTCAGCTGTGGGATTTGAAAAAAAAGTAACGGAAGAGTTTCTTGTTACCAATGCCCGTGCTGCCAATATTGATATTGGTATGCGTGAAGTTGATCTTCAGCTGGAGGAGGTCGTTGTGGAAGCCTCTCCATTTCAGCGCAGAGAAGAAAGCCCCGTATCACTCAGGCGACTGGGAATATCCGAAATTGAGCGCAGCCCGGGAAGCAACCGGGATATTTCGCGGGTAATACAATCGCTGCCCGGAGTAGCTTTCACACCTGCCTTCCGCAACGATGTAATTATTCGTGGCGGAGGTCCCAACGAAAACCGTTTTTTTCTGGATGGCGTTGAAATCCCCAACCTGAACCATTTTGCCACTCAAGGGGCAAGTGGCGGTCCGGTAGGTATTATCAACGTAGATTTTATCAGGGAGGTAGAAATGTATTCATCGGCTTTTCCTGCCAACCGTGGCAATGCCCTGAGCTCCGTTTTTGAATTCCGGCAGGTGCGTGGCGACAGCGAAAAGATGAACTTCAGAGGTACTGTAGGGGCGAGCGACCTGGCCCTTACCCTTGATGGCCCGCTTTCTCAGAATACCACCATGATATTTTCAGTAAGACGCTCCTACCTGCAATTTTTATTTAGTGTAATTGGTTTACCCTTTTTGCCTACCTACAACGATTTTCAGTTCAAGACAGACACCCGGCTGAGCGATAAGTCCGAACTTACCTTTATTGGCATTGGAGCACTGGACCAGTTCAGGCTCAACCTCGATGCCAATGAAACCGAAGATCAACGGTTTATTCTCGATTATTTGCCCGTAAACGAACAGTGGAATTACACCATTGGCGCAGTCTATCGCAGGTTTCGTGACAATGGCTTCGACCGCCTGGTAATCAGCCGCAACATGCTTCGGAACTTTTCCTATAAACATCCCGACAATGATGAATCCCTTCCCCGAACATTCGATTATGAATCGGATGAAATAGAAAACAAAATCCGATACGAGCGTACCACTGAAATGGGCAACTACCGATTTATATACGGTGCAGGAGGCGAATACGCCAAATACCTCAACGATACGTACCAGGAGGTATTTTTTGAAGAACCCTTTGTTATTGAATACGATTCTTTTCTGGAGTTATACAAATGGAATTTATTCGGGCAGGTTACCCGCAGCTTTATGGATGATGCCTTATCTCTTTCTTTCGGAGTAAGGACTGATGCCAACAATTATTCCTCCAACATGGCCAACCCCCTGAATCAGCTGTCACCAAGAATTTCGGCTTCCTATCAACTCAGGGATAACCTAACCCTAAGTGCCAGTACAGGAAGATTTTTCCAGTTACCCAGTTACACAACATTAGGATATCGTGATAATGAAGGTGTACTGAGAAACCGGGAAAATAATTTGACATTTATCAGCGTAGATCATTATGTGGCTGGATTGGAACTGCTTCCAACGCCCCAAACCAAAGTTACCCTGGAAGGATTCTTTAAGGATTATAACAATTACCCTTTTTCTGTGGTGGATGGAGTTCCTCTCAGCAGTAAATCAGTAGAATTTGGAATCTTCGGAGATGAGGAAGTTACTTCCACCAGCAACGGAAGGGCCTACGGAGCCGAATTGTTTTACAGAGAGCAGCGATTCAAAAATCTCAACATCATTCTTTCCTACACCTTTGTAAGAAGTGAATTTGAAGATACAGACGGAGGATACATTCCCTCATCGTGGGACAACCGGCACATTGTGAACCTTACCGCTACCCGAAAGTTACCCCGCAACTGGGATATCGGTGCCAAATGGCGGTTCTCTGGAGGTGCCCCTTTTACTCCATTCGATTTGGAAACATCACAAAGGCAAGATGCATGGGATGCACAGCGGCAAGGTTACCTGGACTATTCACGCTTTAACGAAAACAGGTTAAAATCGTTTCATCAGCTGGATTTAAGGATCGACAAACAGTATTTTTTCGACAATTTTTCGTTGATGTTTTATCTTGACATCCAGAATGCGTATAACTTTCAGGCCGAACTGGCACCCAACCTGTTGCGGGAAACAGATGAAAACGGTACTCCGTTACCGGCAGAAAACGGTGAGTATCAGTTGAAGGAACTTCGCAATTCAACCGGCACCGTATTGCCCAGTATTGGTATTATGTTTGAATTTTAAAAGCAAGATATTATGATCTCTAAAAAAAGCTCAGTAATTACTTTTTGTAGTGCAGTACTTTTCATCATTTCAGTTGTATTTCCGGCTGAAATTTACGCTCAGCAAAGCTGGTGGCAACGATTAAGGAATCAGCCCCCGCCCGTAGAGTTAACAACCCTGGAAGAGGCAGATGGTCATCAACTGGAGATTATATTTGAACCGGGCCGTCGTCATAACCATCCCTTGATGGCCTTCTGGATAGAAGATACCTCCGGTGTTTACATCCAGAGTTTATATGTGTCTCAGTCAATTGCTGAAGGGTATTTCCGCCATGGGGATGCTACATCGGGGCGCTGGCAACCCGGCCCCCTGAGAAGACCAGCTGCCCTGCCCTACTGGGGCCATAAACGAGGGGTAAAAGCTCCTGACGGCTATTACCTTCCCACACAGGAAAGCCCCATGCCCGATGCGGTTACAGGCCCCACACCCAAAGCAGCTTTCATTTTGCATACCGCCACCCGGCACGAAGAACCCAGGATATTCAATCTTTTTATGGAAATCAACCAGTCGTGGGACTGGAATCAACACTGGCACAACAATAAGTATCCTGAAGATTTGCATTACAAAACTTCCAGCCAACCGGCATTGGTTTACCAGGTAACCATTGATATGGATGATTTGCAAGATGAATACATCATGCAACCTATAGGCCACAGCCATTGGTCAGGAGCAAGCGGTGAGCTTTTCGAAGATTTAGGTACTATTACCACTGCGCTGGATATTGCGAAGGAAGTCAAAGTGATTGTAAAGGAATAAGATCATCCGCAATCTTGCCGTTATTAATTCTTTTGTGCAAGGATTCTTATCCCTTGCCGTCAGATTTAGGGGGAATTTAGTCCCATTTTCAATCAACCCTTATTAGTAATTGCGCTGTCCTCAAATACATTCATTTTTCATGGTTCCTGCACAGCGCTTTTTTTATCTGCCATCTATAATCCGTCGGCTAAAGCACGACGGCAATAGATAGTCTGTTTTACCAGGTTTAGTAAATCAACGAAATTCCAGATGAACTAAAACTAATTTGAGCTAACGAAAAGAGAATTTGTATAACCTGAGAATGCTTTGAGCCTGCTTACAGATTCAGTTTTTGCAGCAGGTTTTCGAAATCGCTTTCTTTTACAGGTTTGGTCAGGTATTCGTCCATGCCCAAACGTATATATTTTTCACGGTCGCCTTCGAAAGCGTTGGCGCTGAGACCCACAATGGGGGGAAGTTTAGAAAACCGGGTTCTTAAATTTTGGGTAGCCGCAATACCATCCATTACCGGCATTTGAATATCCATCAGGATAAGGTCAAATTTTCCTGATTTGAATATTTCAATGGCTTTTTTGCCATTATCGGCAAGCGATACCTGGTGGTTCATCGACTCAAGTATCAGTGTAATGACTTTTTGATTGACCGCCTTATCTTCCACAAGCAGAATCCTGAGTGACCCGTTAGAAGTTTTTTTCTCAGGAATTTTTTCTTTGCCGGCTGCTGAAGGTTCTTTTTTCACTTCAGCCAGAAAGGTAAACCAGAAAGTGCACCCTTTGTATTTATTTCTTTCATAGCCTATTGAACCGCCCAGAATTTCTGATAACTCCCGACAGATGGCAAGCCCAAGCCCGGTACCTTCGAAGGAGCGATTGTAGGATTGTTCGGCCTGGAAAAAGGGTTTGAAAAGATTTTCTTCATCTTCCTTTGAAATACCTCTTCCGGTATCACTGACAGAGATTTTAATCTTTTTCAATTCGTTGGTTTTCTGGTCTGTCCCCTCTTCGGTAATTTTAATACGAATACTTCCTTTTTCTGTAAACTTGACAGCATTTGACAACAGATTACTTATTATCTGGAAAACCCGGTTGTAGTCGCCTTTTACAAAAGCGGGCAAACCGGGATCTGCGTCTTTTATTAAAACGATGTCTTTTCTGCAAATGGAAGTGAATAGTTTATCTGCATTGGCAAGGAGTTTATCAAAGGCAAATATCTCTTCCTGGAGTTTTACTTTTCCAGCTTCAATTTTGGAGTAATCCAATACCAGGTTAATTATCTCTCTGAGGTTTTCGCCGGAATGGATAAGTGTTTTCAGGTAATCAGCCTGGGTTTCATCCAAAGGTGTTTTGAAGAGTAAATCCGCCATTCCCAGTACCCCGGTCAGTGGAGTGCGTATTTCGTGGCTCATATTGGCAAGAAAATTTTGCTTAAATTCCACAGACTTTTGCGCCACTGCTACCTTTTGCTGCAACTCAAGTTCTTCCTGTTTTTTTTTCTCCTTTTTTATTTTAAGATTTCTCAGATAAAAATAACTGCCGGTTGCCAGTAAGATCAACAGAAAAGCATAAATAATATAGGCCCACCAGGTTAACCACCAGGGAGGTGTAATTACAAAACTAAACTCTAATTCATCGCTGGAATATCCTTCTTTATTCATGGCTCTTAGCCTGAAGGTATAACTTCCCGGTTTCAGATTGCCATAATGAGCCTCGGTATTTTGCGAAAGTTGACTCCAGTTTTCCTCCAGTCCATCGAGCTTATGCTGAAACCGGAGCAATCCGGTAATACCCGAAGTGATACCAGAGAAACTGAAAACAATGTAATTGTTATCATGGGTAAGTTTCAGGTTTTCAGGGATACCGTACCAATCTGAGACAGAATCAAAAGAATAATCATCAACCCTTACCCCGTTGGAAAGGGTAATAACAGAGTCCTGGTTATGAATTAATTCCGACCAGGGAAGTTTTTCATTAAACAGACCCACCCAGCTTAAGTAAATATAGGGAGCTCTGGTATCCAACACAATATTTTCCGGATAAAAAGCGGTCAACAAATCGTTGGCTCCTATCCAAATGGTTTGATCGTGAGTCTGAAGCATTGCCCTGGAGTTTACCCCTATTCCCATAAAGCCATCATCACGGGTAAAGGTTTTAAAAAAAATACCTCTCGCATGAGCATTGGAGATATGCTGATAACTTTCTGTTTCACCAATGTGAATGCTCCTTCCCAGGAACAGGCTTAACCCCCAACGGGTACCAAACCACATATTTCCATCGTGCCCTTCCAGAACGGAGTATATAAAATTGCTGCCAAGTCCGTGCTGTTCTGTAAAGATGGTCAGTTCTCCATTTTTCAACATCAGCAAACCTGCTCCGTTGGTGCCAATCCATAATGTTCCCAGCCTGTCGATATGAATATCGAAAATATCGTTGGTGGGCATCCCTTCATTGCTTGTAAACTGCGTAAAACTCTCGCCATCAAAATAATTGATACCTCCGTCACGGGTAGCTATCCAAAGGTTTCCATGTTCATCTTCCAGTATTTTTCGCAGATAATCATTGGAAAGGCCATTTTCTGATGTATATTGAGTGACAATATCATCCTCCAGTTTAAAAAGACCATCACCGTAACTCCCAATCCATATCGTCCCGTTATCTTGCTCCAATACAGAAATAACTGAAATATCGGAAAGCAGCTTGTCATTATCAAAGGTCGAAAAGTTTTCACCATCGAAAACCGATATTCCCTGATTAAAAAAACCCATCCAGATATTCCCGCTTTTATCTTCGTAAAGGGTTCTTAGTCTGTTGTCTTCCATTCCCTGATTCTGGGTGTACCACTGAATTGTATCCGAACCTTTATCCAGCTTTAACACCCCCTCACTGTTCATCCCCAACCATAAATTGCCCTGTGAATCTTCCAGTATGGCACGGATAAAAGTCTCAGGGATCCCTTCATTTTCTGAATAATGTCGGAAGACATTACCATGAAAACTCCCTACACCCCCTCCATAAGTACCTACCCATAATTTTCCGGTATAATCTTCATTTATGGAAGTTATAAAGTTATTTACTAGTCCGTCTGCTTCTGTATACCGGGTAAAATGGGTTCCGTCATACTTAATCAGTCCCCCTTTTCTTGTGCCAAACCAGAATTGATTATCCAAACCTTCATATGCAACCGTTATTTCATTATCGGGGAATCCGGATTCCTGGTTATAATGTATGAAGGAGTCTCCTGTAAAAACAGAAATTCCCCCTCCATCGGTTCCAATCCATAGATGACCGTTACCATCAAAATTCAAAGAAGTGATAAAATCGCTGGAAAGTCCCTCCCTGGTGGTATAGTTGGTAAAAGTGTCTCCATCAAACATGGAAACTCCATTGCCCCGGGTGCCCATCCATATATTTCCCTCTTGATCTTCGGTTATGGCATAGATTACATTCCCTGCCAACCCACAATAGGTATCGAACTGGGTGAAGTCGGTTCCATTGTATTTCAATACACCGGCTCCGAAGGTACCTATCCAGAGATTTCCCTGGCTATCCTCAAAAATTGTTTCAATACGGTTGTTGGGGAAACCGTTGTTTTTGTCAAAAACCAGAAACATTTCTCCATCAAAAATTATCATTCCTCCTGTGCGTGTTCCAAAAATCAACCGTCCCTGGTTATCGGCAATCAAGTCTAAAATGAAGTTATCAGTAAGACCCTTTTCAGTGGTATAATGTGAAAAATAATTACCGTCAAAACGTACCAGTCCTGCACCATAGGTACTAATCCACAAATAACCTTTTTGATCAAAAATAATCGAATTGATATCATCATGGGGCAAGCCATGAGGACGGGAATAAAAACTGAAACTGAAAGGATTTTCTGACCTCATTAATGGATCTTTGGCCAGGATAACTTCCGGCAATACTGACCTTACAGAATCTGGTGTAAGGTTAAGCATTACAGGTTCAGCCAGGTTCTTTTCGCCGATCCTCACTCTGGCAGGCTCAGAACTAAGAGGTTGAATAAGAGGGTTGACAACCAGCGGTAGTTTATCTCCAAAAGGAATGGTTTCAGGGAGAGCTGCTTTTTTGACCTTCATGGCGGGTCGGGGAAAGGTATGGGGTGAAGGCTGGTCTTCCAGGGGAAACCGGGTCCCATTAATGTCTTCTGTTTGAGGCGAAAAGGAAAAAGATGATTCCGAAGATTGTTTGCCGGAGTCACAACCCAGTAAAACAAGTAAGCCTAGTATATAGAACAGGTATTTCAATATCGTAGCGTTTAGGTGGCTTAGCCGTGAGGCAAAAACAAGATACTACCCACATCATGCAGCGGCCCATCAAACAATTCAGTGATTTCCCATCCTTCTCCGGAAATAGTTGTTTTGATTTCGTTGGATTGAGGCAAATTGCCAATGCTTCCACAAAAATATATTTTTTTCTGCTCCATACCACAACAACCTCCTAAAAAACCGTTTTCAAATCCCTGCAAAACAATATTTTGCGGACTAACATACAAAACTTTACGGGATTCGTTTAATAAAGTTCGCTCAATTCCTTTGTCAGAAGTTATTAACCAATTACCTATTTCAATTGCATTGCACCGGGCGTACGCCTGTTTGCAATGAATCATTTTTTTATGCCATTTTTTTACATTATTGTCAGTTACATAGATGTTGTGCAATATACCATTATGCGTATAAAGGGCATTGTAATGCGCTGTTTCTGGGTATTGCTTTCCTACGGGTAAATCTCCCTTTTCAAATGATATGCCTCTTTCGCGCAATAGATTAATGTACCTTTCAGGAGTGTTGGGGGCAACAACCAATCCGCCGGGATGCTGAAAAAAGAAAATATCGGGATGGCCGGAAATGGCTTCATAGCAAATTCCTGAAGTGGAGAACTCAACGACTTCTCCCACTTCCTGCAACCGCTCCTTAGCGGCTTCGGGCGCTTTTTTATCAATAATTATCAACATAAAAATCTCCCGCTACAATGTCCGGATTGGCTTTGAATTTTACTTTTCCGTAATACCTTTCCAGGAAAATTCTGTTGAGGGCCTTATGGCCGATGGCTGCATTTATATCGGCAGGGTTAACCTCTATATTAATTTTTTTTGAAAGGCATTTATCACTTAAAAAAGCGAATTTGTTTTGCCACACTTTTGTGAGAACAAGTTCACCAAATGCGGGATGAAACGGCCCTGCCAAAAGCGTTTTTCCGTTAAAAAATCCTTCTGACGGATGCAGCCCCATGCGCAGGACGTTAATACCTGCCTTTTGGAAAATTGCATACAGCCGGGCGCATAAACTACCGGCCTCTTCCAGCGTTTGCGGGTTAAATTCACCTTTTTTAAAAAGTTCAGCCAAAGGTGTATCCCTGATAACAAGAGTGGGATAAATCCTGGTGGTGTCAGCTTGCAGTTCTACAATTTCCCTGGCCGTTTGCAGGGATTTTTCAATACTGTCGCCGGGAAGTCCGGTCATCATTTGCAGCCCCAATTCGAATCCCATAGATTTAATCATTTGTGCTGCATCTTTCACATGAGAGGTTGTATGCCCGCGACCACTCAATTTTAACACCTCATCATCCAGCGACTGGGCTCCCAGCTCTATGGCAGTTACGCCCATCCTACGAAGGTTGACAAGAATTTCTTCTGTAATGTAATCAGGACGGGTAGAAATTCTGATTCCTCTGATTAAACCCTTTTCGAGCCACGGTTGAACCACATCAAGATACTGCTGCTGCAAGGTCATTTCAAGCCCGGTAAAACTTCCCCCGAAAAATGCAACCTCTACCCTGCTCCCTGCGGAGTCTATGGTAGAAAGGTGCTTTTTGATTATGTCTTCAACTTCTGCTACATCCGGAGCCTTGCAACTCCCGGTAATATTATACTGGTTGCAATAGACACACCGAAACGGACAAGCCAGTTCGGGAATAAAAACGGGTATATTATAGTGACGCATAGACACAGCCGCAAGCAGGTTTTGAAATAACCGAAAAGGTTATCAACATTACGTTTTAGTGTATTACCACTTTATGAACTTCACTGAAGCTTACCCCCTCTATTCTGAAATAATAAACACCTCGTGTAAAAGAAGAAAGATTGACTCGGGTATCACCATTTATGACTTCCTTATGCAGCAGTTGCCCTTCAGCACTGAAAATATTCAGGGTTAAATCCCGATGATTTCCGGTTGCTATTTGCAGATAGTTCTTTGCAGGATTGGGGAAAAGACGGACAATCTTCTCATCAGAGGTTATTCCGCTGGTTTGAAGCTCAAGAGACAAAATACCTGATATGCCTTCGTTCACAAAAACATTTTCACCGGGAAAACTTTCATCAAAGCCGGCAATAAGTTCAAATTCCTGCTGATCGGCCTGAGAGAAAAGCTTAAAATTCATTATTTCAGATGCTTCAAATCCATCAGCTATCCCGGAAAGGGTATCATTGGCAAAGGCAACCAACACATGATTTGCTGATGTGTTTTCAATTTCGACATATCCGGCACACAAGCCGCCGGTAGTAAAGGCTCCGATAAAATCTCCATTGTCAAAGTTTTCCAGAACCGAGCCAGGCAGTAAAATAACGTGAGAACTTCCGGTAGGCTCAACCACCTGCCATGGAACTTCAGAATTGGTATGGACCTGCACCTTAACATTTCCACTACAATCAGGGAAAGTGACCTGCGCACTGCTGTTTGCTTTCAGCATATAGGCTTTGCCAGGCAGCAATTGGTTGAGTGTGGTTATGTTTTGTGAAGGCCAGAAAATGAGGCTACCTCCTGGTTCTTTGATCATTTCAATCTCCTCTCCGGCAAAAACTTCGGCAATATTTACAGGGCATTGACTCAAAACAGGAATAAGATTCCATCCTTCCTCCAACTCAATAGTATTATTTTCGGGCATAAAACCTTGAATAACCAGGGAAGTGCTTTCATTAACCTTAATTTTATAGCCCGATTTTGTATTCCAGGCACCAAACGTATTCACACTTCCCTCCGGCCAGTATATATCCGTAAAATCCTGAATAACTACCAGTTCGGTGAAAATCGGTTGTAA
>JAABSE010000004.1 GCA_011390575.1 Sphingobacteriia bacterium | reverse complement strand
AAGTATGTTTTGAAAGTTTAACAGGCAGGATGGTTATGCATATAATGTTTCCTGAGCAACACAATTTGACAAGATATGACAAGACCAAGAGTAAAAATCTGTTGTATAAGCAGAACTGACGAAGCAAGAATGGCCATTGAACACGGTGCTTCTGCCTTAGGGTTGGTTGGACATATGCCAAGCGGACCGGGTGTTATCGGAGATGAACTTATTCATCAGATTGCGAAGACAGTTCCGCCCCCCATTTCCACTTTCCTGCTCACAAGTGAAACCCGGTCACAAGCCATTATTTCGCACTACAGAAGAGTTTACACCACCACCATCCAGATAGTAGATGAATTGGAAAAACGGGAATACGAAATTATTCGTGCCGCATTGCCCCATGTAAAACTGGTGCAGGTTATTCACGTTATTGACGAGGACTCTGTTAAAGAAGCCATTGAAGTTTCTGCATTTGTTGATGCAATTTTACTGGACAGCGGAAACCCGAAATTATCCGTTAAAGAACTAGGGGGTACAGGAAGAACCCATAACTGGGAGTTAAGCAGGGAAATCAGAAAATCCATTCCCATTCCGTTGTTTCTTGCCGGAGGATTAAATAAGGACAATGTTCAACAGGCTATTGAAACAGTCAGTCCCTTTGGAATCGATCTTTGCAGTAGTGTGCGCACTGATGGGAGACTTGACAAAATAAAACTGATGGAATTTTTCAAAGCCATGGATTAGTATATCAAACCAGAAGAGAGCAAATAACGCTATAAAAATCATAGGAGAAAATAACATGAAGAAGAAGCAATGGTACGAAACCTTATTCGAAAATTATGCGCAAAAGTATGATGACGAAAGTTTCACGCAGGGAACCATGGGTGAATGTGATTTTATTGAGCAGGAAATCCATCACAACAAACAACTGAAGATTATCGATATCGGATGCGGTACCGGCCGCCATTCCATAGAATTAACCCAAAGAGGCTACTCCGTTACAGGCATTGACTTGTCGGAATCTTTGCTCGGTAAAGCCAGGGAAAAAGCCCGGCAGAAAGGGTTGCAGATTGATTTTGTAAAACACGATGCACGAGATTTACCGTATGAAGATCAGTTTGATGTGGCTATCATGATGTGTGAGGGTGGTTTCCCTCTGATGGAAACCGACGAAATGAATTTTGAAATTCTTAAAAATGTAGCCAAATCACTTAAGGTCCACTCGAAATTTATCTTTACAACGCTGAACGGGTTGTTTCCCTTGTTTCATTCTATCAATGATTTTCATGCCGAAGGACATACGGAAGACAATGCTACTTACGACAGCAAGAACTTTGATTTGATGACTTTCAGAGATTACAACATTACCAGAATTGTGGATGATAACGGTGTAGAAAAAGAGTTGGAATGCAATGAGCGGTATTATGTACCCACCGAAATTACCTGGTTGTTGAAGACCCTTGGATTTACCAAAATCGAAATTTTCGGAGCCCGACTGGGGGCTTTTTCCCGGGAAGATACCCTAGCCACCGAAGATTTTGAAATGCTCGTAGTGGCTGAGCGATAGACATGGGAAAAATCCATAATAACTTTATGGTAAAGACTGAAATGCTAATATCCTGCAAAATCTGCAAGATTTAATGCGATGGAAAACTGTAAAAACTGACGCAGGTATTCGGGGTCATCCAATTGATTCATATCGACTACAAGAAATACTACCAGCAATTCAGACTGATCGATCTCTGCATTGAAAATGAGCATTTTATCGGGATAGTCCTCATCATAAGAATATCTTGTGCTATACCAGCTGGCATACTCATCGTATTCGTCTATCTCAAAATCATCCGGATCCTCCTCCTCCTCGTACCACAAATCAGGATGGTCCACAAAGGGCAGCTCCAGTATTTCTGCAAAAACACTTTCAGCATTGTCTAAAGCATTTTCGAAATTATCGGCATCAAATACCGATGCAAAGTAAAACAATGTTTGATTGGCATTGGAGGTAACAAACCAACCATCCTCGTAATCCATTTCTTCACCAAAGGGAATGGTAATGGTAGCTCCGGTGTTGAAATCTTCATAAACATCGTAGCGCGTATTGTTCATATTGACCTGGAACTCCGTGGCAATATCATTGAGTTCATACTGTTCTTCCTCATCCATGGTCGCCAGAATTTCATCATAACTGAGGGTCCAGATTTTTGATATCTCTTTATTTCCTCCGGCAACGGTGTTACTCCGGGCTTCTGCTTCCACCATGCTTTTTTGGGTTGCCTCATCCACGTCTTCGGGAACGATGGTATAGCTGGAGAAAAGGTTTGCCTGCAAGGAAGGAGATGCAGGAGGAACTTCCCGTGAGTTGATCAGCCGGGGAACATATAAACTGGCAGGGAATGCCCAGTTAAGACGTGCGGTTCCCGACCGCAGACCCCCATCAGCCACCCCGATAACACGTCCGTTCCTGTTGATGATCGGTGCACCTGAATGACCGGGTTGGATGGTTGAACTCACGCGCAAAATCTGTGCATCGGGAAGAGGATAACCCTGCGTTTGAAGTGTGAATTTAAAGTCTGTATTGTTTACCAGGCTGTTGAGCGTGGGGGCGGGCCCTATACTGCGCGAAAAACGGATGTGATCGCCGGCCATCTGGTATATTCCATGGGGGAATCCCCAGATATAATATTCATCAGTGGAATTAGGATCCACCTTTTCCACAACCAGGGGTGTCAGACCCAAATCGATAGTCAATTCAAGCAATGCAAGATCTGCTTCTTTGAATACGCCAATCACCTTGGCACCACTTGATTGATTCGCATGATTGGTAACCCTGATGTTTTTGTCCTCCACGCCTGCAATTACATGCAGAGCCGTTACTATGTGCTTTGAGTCATTCCAGCTGAAACCTGTGCCGTTACCCACCCTTTTTGCAGGTCTTCCCCGTTCATCTCTTGCCATGGTTGTGGTGGTAATTTTCACCACTGACCTTGCAGCACGCTGATCATTGCTTTGTGCAATGCTTCTTAGGATTGGAAGGCACATCAACAAAGCAATGCCTATGGCTGAAAATTTTGTTTTCATTCGTAAAGGGTTTTAGGTTATACATTATTTATTTTCCAGTTGACAAACCAGTTTTGACAACGCGTTCATCATATTCTTCTGGTTGGCTTCTGGCAATTTCTCTACTTCCTCTGCAAGGGGTTTGGTAACATTGAAATCCCGCCATTTATCAATATCAGCACCCATTTTGCATAGGGCTGTTTCCTGCCGCTGCATCATACAAACCATATAACGAAGGGCAGCCAGAAATTCAAATCTCTCATCTTCAGGGATATTGTTCTCGGCTACTGTTACCAATGTCGTTAATGACGAGACACCAAGCTCCTGCATCTCTTGCTTTGCCTTTTCCCAGTCGTTGTTCCACAGGTCCGGATCAACATTGCTGCAGAGACTTTTAATGTCTTCGGCACTGAAAAGATTGGACTGATGGCTGCGTTGAAGCATCGTGATTTCTTCGGCTTCACCCGTGATGGGGTTGATTCCCAGCCGCTCGTAAGCAACAAGTTTTAAAGCATAAGTGCTGTCGTAACCTGCATTTGTATACTGCTCTACTCTTTTTTCAATGGGAATAGTAAATACTTCCTGGGCTCTGATCCACATTCCCACCAGTATACCCGTTACTACTGCCAACCCAAACCAACCAGCACGAAGCGAAGTGAGCAGGGTTTCGTTTTTGTCTTTGGTGTAAGTTTCTTTATCCATCCCGGAGAAATTGCGCTTGTCGAATCCCAGAAAAGCCCCCAGCAAAACGGTCAGGGAACCCATTATCACCTTTACCACTTCCGAAACCGAAAGGCCCATTATCAATCCCAGCAGCAATCCCATGCCTGTTCCCGAAAGAATAGCAGCCCGCTTCAGCGAGGTCATCATCTTTTTGTCTTCATTTTCCATTGTAGAAATATTTGTTAATAGCAGCGTATTTCAGAAAGAAGATTCATCACAAGGGTTACAAAATTCGGTAGGGTCGGAGCTTTGCCTGAATTTGTTCAACCTGTTCTTAAATAAAACCGCAAAACAGCGATAGATTGATATAAGTATTTGGGAAAGGTTAAAGAAAGGTAATCATTTATTCAATGAATCAAACAGGTGTATAATAAATTAACTTAATATTAACATAGGGCAGGATTGTCATTAAATATAAGAGGTTAGAAGAAAGATGGATTGGGATAAATAGTTCATGGGTTTGAGGATTCAATGGGGTGATACAATTTCCCCATAAAAATCCATTACTTATTTTCCCAATAAGTTTAAATTTGGAAAACATTTGTAACGGAAAAGAAGCCTTGTGATCGAATTCTACTTTGACATACTTAGTGTTTGACAGGTAAAACCGCTTACATCAGATGATTTCAACCCATCATAGTCATTAAAGAACTGATCGGATGATCAAACAAACTCTTACGATAATCACAATCATTGTAGTATTTATGGTTGATGGTTTTGCCCAGCGGGATTGGAGGCAAGGCATGATTTTTTTGAATTCAGGTGATACCCTAAACGGTTTCATTGATTACAGGGCTCCTTCAATTCAAGGTAATTCATGTATTTTCAAAGAAACAGGAAGTAAGGATGTTCGGAGATTTACACCCGGGGAAATTACAGGCTACAGGTTTGACGACAATGGCTATTTTATTTCAAAAACTGTAACCATTGAAGAAGAAGAAACAAAGGTATTTTTAGAAGTACTGTTCAAAGGAAAGGTAAGTTTATATTTTTCAGGGGACGGCGAAAGGTACTTTGTTGAGAAAGACAACCAGCTGCACGAATTGAAAAACACAACGGAAATGAGAGGCCACAAGCTCAGACCCTACGAAGTGAATAAGAATGAATATATTGGGGTTTTAAACATTCTCTTTCAGGATGCCAATGTGCAAAGTGAAATCAAGAATGCAAAATTGAAGAACAAATCACTTATCAACCTTGCCCGAACCTATCATACTACAAAATATGCCGATTATGATATTCTTTATGAGAAGCGCCCTAAACGTTTAATCACAAATCTGGGTATTGTTTACGGATACAACCACAAAACCTTACATATTACAAGACAGGGCAATGATTTTGAACGGGATGAGGGCATGAGCAATTTTGGCGGCATTGCATTGAATTTTCAGCATTTGCCGGGCATATATGATAGGTTTTCCCTGCAGGTAGAATTATTGGCTTATGAGTATTATTACAAAAACGAGAAAGGAATTGCATTGAATACCCCAATTCTATTAGATTACAGATTGTTGCCCGGTAAACTGTATCCGAAAATTGAGCTGGGAGCATCTGGTTATTTTATGAGAAAAGATGATTTACGTACTCAGCACATGACGGTAACCGGAGGTTTAAGTATTCATTATCAATACTATAAAAGTTACAGAATTTTCATAAGGACAAGAATTGAAAACAACCCGCGAATCATTCAGTTTGGGGCCGGACTTTTGTTTTGATAAAACAAAGAGGACCTCTGACTAAGAAACAGGATTTTCAAAACCCTTTTCTTTTCCCGTCCCATGGTTTTAGCTTCAATATAAAAACAGGAGTGATCCGGCTTTCCTGTTTCATTTTGCAGCATCACATGCTGGCAGCAAACGAATTCTTAAGCTGCAGGTTACAGTGACATGCGCAAAAACCTTTTGCTTACCCCAAAATCAACTACGTTTCAATGTAAGGTTAAAACACGTTCATCCCTGGTATAAACACGTTCATACTTCCATCCGGCAGTATGAGCAGATCCTTTTTTCTTTGGCCAAAAACTACATCTACTTTTGCTGCGTAGTTAATAATTAATTCACAAATAAAATTTTACCAATGAAAACTAAAGGATTAACAGCACTTTTGGTGCTAACAGTCATGACAGTAAGCAGTTTTGCACAGGACGCAGAAAAACGTTTTGGGTTTGAATTCAATAGCGGAGTATCCATTGCTACCCAAGAACTAAGTGGAACGAGTCTGAATACCGGGTTTGGTTTCGAAGGAGTTTTCCATTACCGCTTTTTACCACATTTAGGTGCTTATGCAGGATGGGGCTGGAACCGTTTTGGTGCAGATGAATCGTTTGCCGGAAATGATGTTTGTTTTGAAGAAACCGGTTATGTTTTTGGTTTACAGTTCAAACATTCCATTGGAGGTACTCCTCTGAAATATTATCTGCGGGCAGGAGGGTTGTACAACCACATTGAAACAGAAAACAGCGATGGTGATATTATCAACGATACAGGGCATGGATTGGGTTATCAGTTGGCCGCAGGTGTGGAAGTATCCATAGGCAGGAACTGGAGTTTGACACCGGGCGTAAAATTCAATTCACTAAACAGGGAAGCGGACTTTGATGGTATTACCAAAGACCTGGACTACAATTATGTCTCTTTGCGCATAGGTATTGTCAAAAGGTTTTAATATCGGATGAATGCAATAAAACCGGGTTATTCTCCATAATCCGGTTTTATTACCTGCAGTATTAAGGTCTCTTTATTCAATGCTTTTATTCCCGGGCCCCTCTTACTTGTCTATCGGTTAAGAAGGCTCCGGCTTATAACTGGCTGTAAGACTTACGGAATTTGATTTATAATAAAACCCTTGCTACGCCAATTCTCCTCAGCATAAAGGCCTGTAACAAACAAAACATTTTATCTTTGATAATAATTTTGCGAAAAATGAATTTTAAGGCGATACATCAACTTTTACCTTTCAGGAATCTGCTGCAGTTTTTGGTGGGATTCTCTTTCGCGGTGCAACTGATTGTCATATTGTACAATCATTTTTCTGGCTATCACATCTTATCCGGGTTTGAATACTTTCTGTTTCGGTTATTCCGTGGATTATCATTGAGCCTTGTCGCAGGCTTTCTTATGGCCTACCCCAATTTATGGGTTATATACTTTCTGAATCATGTGGCACCCTGGAGCTCAAAAACGATCCGGCGGATAGTATTTCAACTGGGGTTCTCTGTCGCTGTGGCATTGGTGGTTTCAGTTACCTTCACCCTGTTTGCCAATATTATAACACCCTATTCCGAAGATTTGAACGGGGTACTGATAAGCAATGCATTGATATTTAGCACAGTAAACATTCTTGTGATGTCTATTCTTGAAGGATGGATCTTTTTCAGACAACACAAACAGGCGGAACAAATGGCGAAAAACCTTCAGGAAGAGCTATCGCAAATAAAATTTGAAGTTTTAAAAAGTCAAATAAATCCTCACTTTATGTTTAACAGCCTGAATGTGTTGTCGGGTTTGATAAACAAAGACACGGGGAAAGCGCAGCAGTTTATTGATGAGTTTTCACATATTTACCGTTATGTACTGGAGACTATTGAGCAGCCGGTTACTACACTGGATAAAGAACTGGATTTTATGCGCTCATACTTGTTTTTGCAGCAAATACGTTATGGCGATTTTTTAAGTTATACCGTTTCTATTCCTTCTCACCTGCTGAAGTATTTCTTACCTCCTCTTTCTTTGCAGGTAGTATTGGAGAATGCCATTAAACACAACGTTATTAACGAAACCAAACCCCTGACCATTGAAGTGTTCAGCCAGGGAAATTTCCTTATTGTAAAAAATAATCTTCAGCCCAAAATTTCCATGGGTCACTCAACCGGTTTGGGATTGAAAAATCTGACCAGGCGGTATGCTATGATTAGTGCCGATAAGCCGGTTTTCTCTGTGGAAACAAATGATTATCTTGCAAAACTACCTTTGATTGATGCCGAATAAAATGAAAGCACTTATAATAGAGGACGAAAATCTGGCCGCAGAAAAACTGGAGATGATGCTGCAGGAAACTGCTCCTGATATTCAGGTTGTGGCAAAATTAGGTTCCATTAAAGAATCTGTTAAATGGCTGCAGCAGAATAGTGCAGATCTGATTTTTCTTGATATCCAGCTTTCAGACGGGATTAGTTTCAGCATTTTCGATCAGGTGGTTGTTTCTACACCCATTATTTTTACTACGGCATATGATCAATATGCTATAAAAGCTTTTCAGTTTAACAGTGTTTCCTACCTTTTAAAGCCCATACGTAAAACTGATCTGGGGCAAAGCCTTCAAAAATACCGGGACATGAAGTCGGCATTCAGCATTGATTTTGAAGCATTATTGGCCCAAATGCAGGGAAAACAACCTGACCATAAAAAAAGGTTCCTTATTCAAATAGGAGAAAGGATTAAAAAAGTGGAGATTGGAGAAGCTGCCTACTTTTTTGTCCTTGACAAAAGCACCTTTGTTCGCACTCATTCTTCCAATGATTATCCCCTGGATTATTCTCTGGATAAGCTGGAAGCTTTACTCGATCCAGGCCGTTTTTTTCGAATCAACCGCAAATACATCGTCAATATTGATGCTATCTCCAATATGGTTGCTTATTCACGCGGACGGGTAAAGCTGGAACTTAAACCCAAAGCAGATGATGAGTTCGAGCCCATTGTAAGTATTGATCGCTCTGCTGATTTCAAAAAATGGCTGAATAGTTAATCCCGAAATACAGAACTCACTTATTCAGACAACATGTTGTCAGTTGATATGTATTTAGGTGGTATGAAGAATACACCAAAGGGCTAAGAAATCTTGATTAAAAAGACAAGGCCTGATTGAAAAATTCGGTAATATTGTAATCCAAACCAAGAAAATGAAAATAATCTCCATCAGGGAGAACCCTGAATACAAAGACAAGGCCATACAATACTTCCAGAAATGCTGGAAAGGCGTACCGCCCGTTATTTATGAAGACTGTATTAGTCATGCGGTAGCTTCCATCAAGCCCCTCCCGCACTGGTATTTGCTTGAAAAAGAAGATGTGATCATCGGGTGTGCGGGGCTGGTAACCAACGATTTTATCAGTCGCATGGATTTGTATCCCTGGATTTGTGCCATTTTTATTGAAGAGCATCACCGGGGCAATGCTTACGGCGCCCTGCTCATGGAAAAAGCCAAAGAAGACGCCCGGCAGGGAGGATTCGACCACGTCTATTTATGCACCGACCATGTGGGGTATTATGAGAAATATGGCTTTAGCTATATGGGACAAGGTTACCATCCATGGGGTGAAGAATCCCGGATCTATGAAATGAGGCTTTAATAATCCCCGCCAGGTAATTCCTCTTTAGGTTTCAACAAAAATAAATCCAAAGCATGACAGATTATCCACTGCAATTCCGGCGGATACTGACCCCCCTTTTTTCATTAGATGAAGTTCGGCCGAGTGACGGAAGAGAATCCATTTCGGTTTTCTGTCTACGTCTTCTGACTATACCAGGTGAATCAATGTAACTCGTATTTATTTTCACTAAAAGTGCAGTTGAAGAAAAAAACAAAATTAAACAGATGAACCGATTAGAAATAAGTGAATAATGCTGAAGCGAATTGACAACCCAACTGTAGAGAAAATTCCGGGAACGCTGAATATGATGTTGGTTTTCAGAATCTCAATCCCCAATTTTCTTTTGAATTAAAAGCCTCCATGTGTTTACTATGTTAAAAAAAACAAATATTCAAATTATCTTTTTATATTTGAAAAATTGTGAAAACAACGGGTTTGTTTAATATCGGATACCCTTACGGTGAATTTCAGCACAAGATGGGGGCAGTACTAATCGAAAAAATGAACTTATGCAGCGATTTGTCTATTTAGTTTTGGTTTTGTTTCTTATAGCAAGTTGTGAGAAGGATTCAATAAAAGATCTGGATGAAATAGAGTTTATTGTGTCAGCCGATACCTTATTGTTTAGGGGTCCTGAGGTTAAATCATTGTTAGTTACCACCAATCCTGCGTCGCGTGTTGAATACGAAATAGTTGCACATCCCGGTTGGACAAATGTTAACCCCAAATCAGGCTATATTGACAACAACATAGTTGAAATTAAGATTTCATCTTCTGTTTCGGATGGATTTTCTGGTAGTTTAGAAGGCACGTTGGAAATTGTGTCTGCTAATGGTAATAAAAGTGTTTTTCTTATTTGTACTTCAGGAGAACAATCTTTTTACTCTATCCCAGACTCGTTGAAAATACCAGCTTATGGCAACAATCAGGAACTGAAAATATTGAATAGTGGAAATGTTCCCATTTATTATACAGCAAGTACGTCCAACAACTATATTTCATTGTCTTCAACAACGGATAGTATTTTAGCCGGGCAACAGGGCAGTATTATCGTGAGTCCAAACAGAGATGATATGCTGACTGGACAGTATTCTTCAATGATTAATTTAACCATTAACGGGGAAGCAGAAACTGTTGATGTGCTTGTGGATAATTATCTGGAGCAAAAACTGGTACTGGATAGTGATGTAGTTGATGCAGAATACTCCCGGATAAATGATGTACTTGTGTATGTTTCTTCTACACCTTTTGCTATCCATATCTACGATGTTTCTTCCGGTACCCTGGAAAGTATTCCCTTGGATTTTTATCCTGTAAGTGTTTCGGTTTCTCCGGATGGAGCTACTGCAGCTGTTGGTCATGATGCACGGATAACCTATGTGGACTTAAGTACCATGTCGGTTATAAAAACAATGAATGTTTCCTGTGTTGTTCAGGATATAGTTCTTACAAATGAAGGATGGGCTTATGCTTTCCCAAAGAGTGGTCAATGGGTATTGATAAGATGTATTAACCTAAACTTATCTTATGACAATGAGGTTATGAATACAGGAGGTTCAATCCGTGCAGGCGCCAAAGCCAAGTTGCATCCTTCAGGTAAATATATTTATGCTTCAGACTATGATATCAATAAATATGACGTTCAGGGAGGACAAGCAATATTTTTATATGACTCTCCTTATTCTGGCACTCATCCGATTGGCGGTAACCAATGGTTTTCAGAGGAAGGCACAAGACTTTTTACAATAGGTGGAACTGTACTGAAATTATCGGAAAATCCGCAACAAGATTTAATATATAATGGTTCCATTTCGCTGGAAGTAAATTATGCAGAAATGAAGTGGTTGGATCATTCCTCAGGTAATGGCGAGCTATATATAATTTCTACGTCAGGTAACAACTGGGATGAAATCTACAGCCCTTACATATACGTGCATAACTCAAACAATCTTGTTTACAAGCACAAGTTTGAACTGGAAAAATATTTAGTCTTTGGAAATAATGGGGGTGGAGGGATTTATGATGCTGAGCCATATTTTGTTTTCAGTAATTCCTCCGGAAGTAGCATTGTTGTATTAACAAAAGCCTATGGTTCCGGTTTACTACATGAATGGGCAATTCAAAAGATAGAAATTGAATAGGGAACTTGTAACTTCATTCTGAATAAAACCTATTGCAATTTTTATGTTAAAAATAGCAAATGTTTGAATTATGTTTCTATATTTGAAAAAAATTGAACCAAGCTATGACAATAACTATTGACACACACGCGGTTGATTATAATTTCGCAACAAGGCAAAACTTACTATGCGGATATTGTTGGCGATTTATCCCGTTTTTAGCGGGAGCTCTCCACGCATAAGCGGGAAAGGCATCTGACCGAATTAATAAAATTATAATCAGATAAAATGTACATGGTTTGCATAAAAGGGTTTGCATTGTGACAAAATTAAAATTATAAAAAGATGAACCGATTGGCATACTTATTTGTAGTTTTGTTTTTTATAGCAAGTTGTGAGAAAGATTCAATAAATGATCAGGATGAAATAGAGTTTATAGTGTCAGCCGATACCTTATTGTTTAGGGGTCCTGAGGTTAAATCATTGTTTGTTACCACCAATCCTGCGTCGCGTGTTGAATATGAAATAGTTGCACATCCCGGTTGGACAACTGTTAACCCCAAATCAGGCTATATTGACAACAACATAGTTGAAATTAAGATTTCATCTTCTGTTTCGGGTGGATTTTCTGGTGATTTAGAAGGTACGTTGGAAATTATGTCTGCTAATGGTAATAAAAGTGTTTTTCTTATTAACTCTATAGGAGAACAATCTGTTTACTCTATTCCAGACTCGTTGAAAATACCAGCTTATGGCAACAATCAGGAACTGAAAATATTGAATAGTGGAAATGTTCCCATTTATTATACAGCAAGTACGTCCAACAACTATATTTCATTGTCTTCAACAACGGATAGTATTTTAGCCGGGCAACAGGGCAGTATTATCGTGAGTCCAAACAGAGATGATATGCTGACTGGACAGTATTCTTCAATGATTAATTTAACCATTAACGGGGAAGCAGAAACTGTACATGTGCTTGTGGATAATTATCTGGAGCAAAAACTGATACTTGATAGTGATGTAGTTGATGCAGAATACTCCCGGATAAATGATGTGCTTGTGTATGTTTCTTCTACACCTTTTGCTATCCATAGCTACGATGTTTCATCCGGCACCCTGGAAAGTATTCCCCTTGATTTTTATCCCACAAGTGTTTCAGTTTCTCCGGATGGAGCTACTGCAGCTGTTGGTCATGATGCACGAATAACCTATGTGGACTTAAGTATCATGTCGGTTATAAAAACAATGAATGTTTCCTGCGATGTGCTGGATATAGTGCTTACCAATGATGGATGGGCCTATGCTTTTCCAAGGATAGATCAATGGGAAACTATACGGTGTGTTAACCTAAACTTATCTTATGATAATGAGGTTATGAATTTAGGAGGGTCAATACGTGCAGGTACCAAAGCAAGATTGCACCCTTCAGGTGATTATATTTATGGCGCAGACAATGGCTTGTCTCCTTCCGACATTGAAAAATATGACATCCGGGGGGGACAGGCAATGTTAATGTATGACTCACCATATCATGGTACTTACCCGATGGGCGGTGATTTATGGTTTTCGGAGGAAGGAACAAGACTTTTTACCAGGGGAAATACAGTTTTGAAATTATCTGAAAATCCGCAACAGGATTTGATTTATAATGGTTCCATTTCGCTGCAGATAAATTATGCCCGCATTAAGTGGCTGGATCATTCCTCAGATAATGACGAGTTATATATAATTTCTACTGCCGATAACACCTGGGAGGAAATACATAGCCCATACATATACGTGCATAATTCAACCAATCTTATTTACAAGTACAAGTTTGAACTGGAAAAATTTTTGGTTTTTGGAAATAATGGAGGAGGTGGGCTATATGATGCTGAACCATACTTTGTTTTCAGTAACTCCAGCGGAAGCAGTATTTATGTATTAACAAAAGCTTATGGTTCCGGTTTGATAAATGAATGGGCAATTCAAAAGTTAGAGATTGAATAGAGTTTTGTTTCAGTATTAAAAAAAAATTAGAGTAAAGAGGTTTCATAGAAAGAGATTGTCATTGTGGCTTCCTTAAGGACGATTATGGTTGTGATATAAATCAAAAAAAATAAGCATATGAAGCGATTTATCTACTTAATCCTGGTTTTGTTTTTTATAGCAAGTTGTGAGAAGGATTCAATAAAAGATCCGGGTGATTGTGATACAGATGGTTGTGATACCATAGTGAGTGATATTGACTTTGTTTTGTCAACCGATACCTTATTTTTTGAAGGCCAGGAAACAAAATCATTGTTTATTACCACTGATCCTGCGTCGCGTGTTGAATACAAAATAATTGCACATCCTGACTGGATCACTGTAATCCCTGAATCGGGATATATTGACCACAATATAGTGGAAATTGAGATAACCTCTCATGTTCCAGATGGGTTTTTAGGTTCTTTGGATGGGATGCTGGATATTATGTCTACTTCCGGGAGTAAAAGCGTTTATCTGGATATGTTTGTTGACGAACAATTCTTATACTCCCTACCTGACTCTCTGAAAATTCCGGCATATGCAAATAGTCAGGAATTGATAATATTCAATAATGGAAATATCCCCATTCACTATACAGCAACGGCATCCAATAACTATATTACACTTTCGTCAGCAACGGATAGCATTTTGGCAGGACAACAGGGCAGTATTATCGTGAGTGCGAACAGAGAGGATATGCAAACCGGCCAGTATTCTTCAATGATTAATTTAACCATTAACGGTGAAGCAGAAACGATAGATGTGCTTGTGGATAATTTAATTGAGCAAAAACTGATGCTTGATGTTGATGTCATTGATGCAGAATACTCAAAAGTAAATGATGTAATGGTATACGTTTCTGCCACACCTTCTGCTCTTAACATCTATGATGTTTCTTCCGGCACCATAGAAAGTATTCCCTTAAGTTTTTCCCCCACAAGTGTTTCAGTTTCTCCTGATGGTGCTACCGCTGCTGTGGGGCATGATGCAAGGATAACCTATGTGGACTTGAATACTGTCTCGGTAATAAAAACAATGAATGTTTCTTGTGATGTGCTGGATATCGTGCTTACCAATGATGGTTGGGCTTATGCTTTTCCCCGAAGAGATCAATGGGAAAGAATACGTTGTGTAAACCTTACCTTGCCCTATGACAATGAGGTTTTGCATATAGGAAGTATGATTTATGCAGGCACCAAAGCCCGGCTGCATCCTTCAGGCAATTATATTTATGGTGCCAACAATGGCTTGTCTCCTTCTGATATCGAAAAATATGACATACAGGAGGGGCAGGCAGTGTTTCTGTACGACTCTCCTTATCATGGTACACACCCGATGGGTGGAGACTTATGGTTTTCTGATGAAGGAACGCGACTTATTACCAGGGGAAAAACGGTTTTGAAATTATCGGAGAATCCTTCGCAGGATTTAATCTACAACGGTTCTATTTCTCTGCAATCAAATTATGCCCGCATTAAGTGGTTAGATCATTCCTCAAATAATAATGAACTATACATAATATCTACTGATGGTGATACGTGGGATGAAATACACAGCCCCTACATTTACGTGCATAATGCAAACAATCTTGTATACAAACACAAATTTGAACTGGAAAAATATTTAGTTCCCGGAAATGAAGAGAACAATCAAGGGGGAGGGATTTACGATGCTGAGCCCTACTTTGTATTCGGTAACTCTAACGGTAGCAGTCTGGTTGTTTTAACAAAAGCGATGGGTTCTGGTTTGATAAATGAATGGGCAATTCAAATAATAGAGATTGAATAAGTAACCGACTGACTATTTTCACACCATCAAATTGTAATAGTCATCAATAGGTTCAACGCCGCCTCCAGACAGGAAGGACAGGCCATTGCTAAAAATCTATTGTTGTTTTACCCTTTTCCCCTTATATTTTATGCGAACCCCCAGCTGCCCCAACTGGCTGAACGCATTGAAGAAGGATTTCAGAAAATTATCGCATCAATGCATACCCTCTTCCCCGTCATTTCTAAACAACAAACAACTGTCGCCATAGCTTAAAAACCTGAAGTCGTTGTCCAGGGCAAAATCATAGATCTTTTTCCAGTCCTGCCCGCAGAATGCTGCTACCAGCAACAACAGTGTGCTGCCGGGCTGGTGGAAATTGGTGACCAGAACGTTGGCCATTCTCACTTTGTATCCTGGTACAATGATCAGGGAGGTCTCTCCATGGATATGGGTCATGGCATTTCGGCTCATGTACTCCAGGAGGGTTTCCATGGCCTCTGCGGGTGAAAGAGGTTCGTGTTTGCTTTCCGCGTAAGGTTCCCATTGATCAATTATGAAACCACTTTCCGGGATGGTATACCCGTTTTTCAGTTTCACACCCAGCCAGTACAAACTTTCGAGAGTGCGCAGGGAAGTGGTTCCCACGCTGATGATGTTTTTATGGCAATGGCTCAGAAGTGCCTGCACGGTTTCTTTCTGCACGATGATTTGTTCGTGGTGCATCTGGTGGTTGCCAATGGTTTCAGACGAAACGGGTTTGAAGGTTCCGGCCCCTACATGCAAGGTCAGGTATGTTTTTTCGATTCCTTTTTCAGCCAGCGAATTCATGACGGTGTCAGTAAAATGCAAGCCTGAAGTGGGTGCCGCCACCGATCCCGAATGACGCGCAAAAATGGTTTGGTACCTGTGTTTGTCGTCTTCTTCTGCATTGCGATCAATGTAAGGCGGGAGGGGCGTTTTTCCTGCCATTTCCAACACCTCAGCAAAGGATAGCTCATTGTTCCACTGAAAATGAATGATATAGCCGTCCCGGATTCTTTCTCCTTTTTGCACGGAAAGGGTAAGATTTTCATCCACATTTAGCTCCAAATCTCCCTGTTTCCATTTTTTGGCATTGCCTACCAGGCAAAACCAGCTGCTTTTCCCCTTATCCTGAAAAGCCAGCTGGATATCGCGGATGGCGCCTGCAGGTTCGAGACAAAAGATCTCAATTAATGCTCCGCTTGCTTTGCGAAAGAGCAACCGAGCCTGCACTACACGGGTATTGTTGAACACCATCAGGGAGGATTCCGGCAAATGGGAAGGAATACTTCTGAAAATCTCCTTGCTGATGTTTCCTCCTTTATAAATCAAAAGGTTGGATTCATCCCGCTGCTCAAGAGGATGAAGGGCAATCCTTTCTTCAGGAAGATCATAGGTATATTGGGCAATGGATATATTGCGAATGCTGTCTGTCATGCTTTATTGATGCTATGTATCAGGGTTGTTCTTTCTTGCCTCCAAAAAGGGTCTCAATATTGGTCATGTTTTTTGTATTACAGATATCCTTGGCTTCAGGAGTATAAAGGTAAGCCAGAGAATCTTTGTAATATCCCGTGATGGCCGGCCTTACTATTTTCATGGTGCTGTTGATCATTTTGTTTTGTTCGGAGAAAGGTTGGGTCATGATCCATACAGCACTGGGGAGCCAGCGGGCAGGGAAAAGATTATCCAGATCTCCTCCCGGCAGGAAACGGTCAATTTCTGATTGTACTTTCAACAAAACAGCTCTTTGTCCGTCCTCGTTTTCCAGGTCAAAATGATTTTTTTGCGCCCACTCATTGAGGCTTTTCTTGTTGGGATAAAGCAATGCAGATGTGTAAGCATTCTGATTGTTGTAGAGCATAATCTGGTCAATGTAAGCTGATTTTTCTACTATGGCTTCTTCAATCCCTTCAGGGCTGTATTTCTCGCCATCGCCCGAGATAAGCAGGCTCTTGTTTCTTCCCAATACATATAAGTATCCGTCAGCATCCAGATATCCCAGGTCGCCGGAGTAGAGCCAGCCTTCGCGGATGGTTTCCTTCGTGGCGGCTTCATTGTTCCAGTAACCAGCCATCACGTTGTCGCCTTTTACCACGATTTCGCCCTGTTGACCCACAGGAACTTCGTTTCCGTCTTCATCGCAGATTTTCAACTCCAGAAAGGGAACTACCTTACCCGAAGATCCGAGCTTATGGAAGTCGGGAGTGTTGGATGAGATGATGGGGGAGGCTTCGGTTAGGCCGTATCCCTGGTACATGGGAAATCCCACAGCGTAGTAAAAGCGCTGAAGTTCAATGTCCAGCAATGCTCCTCCACCCACGAAGAATTTCAGGCGTCCGCCAAAGTTTTCCCTGATTTTGGAAAATAAAATTTTGTCGAACAAAGCATAGAGGGGTTTGAGCAGGAAGCGCATCCCGGTTCCTTTGTTGTGTCCCTCGCGGTTGTATGTTATGGCTACCTTCAGGGCTGTGTTGAAAAGCCATTTGGTAAATTTCCCTTTGTCAGCAATGGCTTTTTCAATGTTGTTTTTAAAATTTTTGGCCAGTGCCGGAACACTTAACATGAAATAGGGCCTTACCTCTTTTATGCAAATGGGGATATTCCTCAAGGTTTCGTTTAGGGTTTTCCCTAGTTTGAGTGATGCGAGGCTTGCTCCTTGCAGCATGAGGGTATAAATTCCTACTGTATGGGCGAAAGAGTGATCCCAGGGTAAAATATGCAGGGATGTAAAGTATTCAGGAACGTCAAAAATTGCTGTAGCTTGCCGGGTATTGCACAGATAGTTTTTATGGGTAAGAATGATTCCTTTGGGATCGGCGGTAGTGCCCGAAGTATAGCAAATATTGGCGGGGTCATCGGGCATAAGATTGCTGCTAATCTCTTTTACACAGTTGGGGTTCTGTTGCAGGTATTCCTCTCCTGCGGCTACAATTTCCTCCACGCCGGTTATTTTCTCCTGGTCAAACTTCATATTTTCCAGCAGGGCATATTTCTCATCGCCGGGCCCGGGTTTGCCATCCAGTACAATGATAAATTCAAGATCGGGGAGTTGATCGGCCAGCCTGAATGCCTTGTGCTGGTGGTTGCCCGAAATGATGATGCCACGGCAACCGGAGTGCTGAAGCCGAAACCTCAGGTCCATGTCTTCTTCAATTTTTACCGACAAGGGTACACTTATCCCTCCGCAATACAAAAGTGCCAGTTCCGAGATGACCCAGTCGTTTCTCCCTTCTGAGATCAGGGCTACCCTGTCACCTTTGTTAAAGCCCGTTTTCAGCAAACCTGCTGCATACTTTTGTACCCTGTCATGGGTTTGCCTGTAAGTGAGTCCTTTGTAGTGGGCATTTCTTTTTTCCCATAAAAAAGTATTATCCTCAAATTGTTCTACGCTTTTTTCAAATAAATCAGGTAAGCTTTTCGCGTCCATAGTTTCCTTTTTATTTTGCCGTAAAGAAACGGCCAAATTACGAAAAATAGCCACACGAAAAATAAATCTTTGTCAGGGGAGATAGCGCCTGAAGAGGCAACAAAATTCAATGCGAAATTTTATTTATTGTTTGTTTTCCGGAGGAAGAAGTCCGGTTTTTATATGCAGGTCTCTCTGGGGGTATGGGATTTCAATGTTATGTTCTTTGAATTTTTTATGAATGGCATAATAAAGCTGACTCTTGAGAATTCCAGGCCTCTGTATGTAGCGTGTAGTCCAAACGCGCATGATAAAATTTAAGGAACTGTCTGCAAATTCATCAAACAATATATCCGGAGGAGGGGTTTTCAACACGCCCTCATTTTCAAGGGCCACCTGTGCAAGTAATTTCCGGATCGTTTCGGGGTCCTCTTTGTAATGCACTCCTACCGGGAAGTTGAACCTTACTTTGCGGTCGTTGTAGCTCCAGTTGATAACCGTGGAAGTTATGAGATTGGAGTTGGGCACAATCATGGCAATGTTATCGTTGGTGATGACCGTTGTGGAACGTGCTGAGATGGTCACCACATCACCATTGATGGTTTCTCCTGCCGGATTGCTCAGCTCAATGCGGTCGCCTACCTTGATGGGACGCTCCAGTAAAATCACAATCCCACTCACAAAGTTATTGGTTACGTTTTGCAAGCCAAAACCAATACCCACCCCCAGCGCACCTGCCAATACGGTTAAGAAACTCAGGTCAATGCCTGTGCTTTGGATAATCACAATCAATCCGATGATAACTATCACATACCGCAATATAGTGCTGATCGCCTGCCTTAATCCTATTTCTACGTTGTAGCGTACCAGAATCTTGTTTTGCAGAATCCTCTTCAATATACCGGACAGATAAAAAAGCAGTCCTGTGGAAATGATAAGAAACAATAGCAGAGAAATACTAATGTCTGTTTCTCCCAGGGAAAACATAGGATGATTCAGGAATTGCCTTACCGAACCATAAGCATCTGTTATATATTCTAACATAGACTAAAAAGCTTAAAAAGGGAAAAATACCGGTATCATAAAAGTAGCAATAATCCAGAAAATGAGGTTGAGAGGACCCCCAACTTTTACAAAATCCATGAATTTGTAATTTCCTGCACCGTAAATCATGGTGTTGGTTTGATACCCAATAGGGGTCATGAAACTTGATGAGGCAGCAAAGGTAATGGCCATCAGGAAGGGGCGTGCATCCACTCCCATGGCGATGGCTGCCGCTATGGCAATAGGAGCGAGCAAAACCGCACTGGCATTGTTGCTCATTACACTGGTCATTATCACCGTGATAAAATATAAAATAGAAACCACAGCCGTAGGTCCCCAGGATCCCGCACCTTCTATGAGCAATCCGGAGAGTAATGCTGCTGCACCGCTGTTGTCCATGGCTACTCCCAGGCTCATGGCTCCGGCAAGTAAAAAAATCACTTTCCAGTCAATGGCCCTGTAGGCTTCTTCCATACTTATGCAGTTGGTGATAATAAGAAAAATACATCCAATCAGGGCTGCCACCATAATGGGGAGGATATTCAATGCGGCCATCGCAATAATACCCGCAATTGTGCCGACTACGTATGCGATTTTTTCCGTTTTGTATTTTTCAAAACCCACTTCGTTTACAATCAGAAAAGTATTTCTTCCATGCAATTGCAATTCCCGCAAGGCATCAAGCTTTTCGCGTTGTGCTTCAATGAGAAGGGTATCGCCTGATCGCAATACTGTAGTAGCTACTTTTTCCCGCATGATTTCTCCCCGATGCCGGATGGCCAGTACTGTTGAACCAAATTTTTGTCTGAAAGCAATTTCTTTCACCGTTTTTCCCTCAAATTCACTGTTGGG
This sequence comes from Sphingobacteriia bacterium, assembly GCA_011390575.1. GTDB lineage: Bacteria > Bacteroidota > Bacteroidia > Bacteroidales > UBA7960 > SKVR01. The sequence goes on along the minus strand of JAABSE010000004.1, from coordinate 80,325 downwards.
TGCTATTACTGCCTCTACCAACACTACATCTTCGTTCTCAATATCCTGATCTCCGAATTTCCTTTTGGTTTTCAATATGATGCCTTCTCTTTCAATCAGCGATTTTATCTTCTCCAAATCACAGCGTACCTTAAGGATATCTCCGGCTTCCAGAACCATTTTGGAAGCAGGCATAAAAAACTTTTGACCCTTTCTGTTTACTTCCAGAATATCAATGTCGAGCTTTTTGGTAAGAGGGCTATCTGCAATGGTCATTCCTGCCGATGTGGCGGTGGATTCAAGCACGATTTCGGTAAGGTATTCGCCCATCCCAAATTTTTGCACCAAACCCCCGGAGCCTCCTCTCTTGGGTATAAGTCGTATGCCAATAGTCGTCATGTAGAGCAATCCTACCCCAAAAAATACCAGCCCCATTTTCCCCATTTCAAACATCGCAAAGGGCTCGAGTCCGTGTTCGGCTGCGATACCACTTACAAGAATATTGGTGGAGGTTCCGATAAGGGTACATAATCCTCCAAACATCGAAGCGAAAGACAAGGGCATGAGCATTTTTCCCAGGTTGTTGCCCGACTTGATGGCAGCACCGGCAAGAATAGGGATAAAAATAGCCACTACCGGCGTGTTGTTGATAAAGGCAGATACCAGGCCCACAGAAAGCATGGTGGTGATAATGGCAAGCCAGAAGTTGTACTGAAACAGATTGGCGAGTTTGTTTCCTAGGCCTACTACAGCCCCCGATTTAAAAAGGGCAGCACTGAGAATGAACATCACGGCTACGGTTACAGTTGCAGAATTGCTAAATCCGGCGACTCCCTGCTCCGGGCTGATCACTCCTGAAATAATCAGCACTGCCATAATGATAAGGGCAACCACATCCACAGAAAACCTTTCGGTGGCAAACATGACAATGGCCAGCACCAGCACAACCAGTACTATAATGATTTCCAGCGTAAACATAACCTGTCCTTTTTATTTTATGGGTCGCTTTACTCTATTGGGATTTCAAAAATAGTGTTTATTGTCTGAAATAAAACCAAAAAAACAAGAAGAATCCAAATATAAAAAAAACGGTTTATGTTTTGGCATAAACCGTCTTTTATGAATGGCAAGTGTCTTTCTGCTGCTATTGTTCTTCCATTTGAAGCAAATGCAGCACCATATTGTCTGATATTTTCTTCAGCAGGAAATAGGTGCGGTAGGAATTCCCGTTTTTTGCCTCATACGTGCCGATTACATAGACGGAGCCGTCACGCGATGGGCGCTGATGATGTACCGAAAAGGAAGCAACAGCGTTGCGGGAAAAAAAGTCGCGAAGAATCAATTCAGCCTGGTTGCGGCTGTAAGTACCTTCGTTTCCGGGAAGTTTCAAATCAACGGTGGATCCAAAATGCCTGGCTACTTCGCGGGCATTGCCCGTGCGGATTGCTTCGTTGATTTCTTTGGCCGCATCTTCCGACTGGACAGAAGCGCCAACAAACAACGGGCTTATAGTCAAAGCCAGAAATGTAATGATAATAAGAATCGAATTTTTGTTCATCTGTTTTGTTCTTTTGCAATGGTTAAGCAAAACCATGGATTAAAGTCAAAAACCAAACCAAACTTTGTTTTTTTGTCTTCCTGAATGAAAAAATGTTAATCTTCAAACCCGGATCTTCTGAGAATACTGCTGCAAGGCTTCAGATTAACGGTCTTTTTTGTTTTTTGTGCTGTTCCCTCAAGCATAAAGGTAAATAATTTTTGTCTACCAGTATCAGCAAATTGGGTTAATTTTTGAGCATATCACGCAAAACAGGTGAAAATACCCATGGATTTGTTTTGTCTGTTTTGCCCTCTGAATATGATGTTTTGGGCCGGAAGAGATAAAACCAGGAGGATTTGCTCATGCATTGATGTATATTTGCAGGGTAAGTCCAAAACAGGCGCTAAACAATTTTGAAAAAAGAAAAAAATATTTCTTCAGAGAATAGAATCCAGATAAAATCAGATGAACCGAGCCATGACAATAATTATTGACACACACGTGGATGATTATAATTCGTAGCATGGTAAAACATGCAGTCATAGTATTGTTGGCGATTTATCCCGCTTGAGCGGGAACCGACTTAATCAAATTATAACCAGATGAAGATTACCTTACTAACCCTTGGTAAAACCGATCAGGGTTTCCTGAAAGAAGGAATAGAACAGTATGTAAAAAGGCTGAAGCATTATGTGCCTTTTGAGGTGAAGGAAGTTGCTGCCCTGAAAAAAACTGCGGGGATGTCGCCCGAGGTGGTCAGGCTGAAAGAAGCAGAACTGCTTGCCCGGCATATTGAAAAGGCGGATTGCCTGGTGCTGCTCGATGAAAGAGGGCAGGAGTTTTCTTCCGTAGGCTTTTCAGGTTTTCTGCAAAAGCGCATGAACAGTGGCGTGAAGGAACTGGTATTTGTAGTAGGAGGTGCCTGGGGCTTTGCCGATAGCATGCACCAAAAGGCACACTTTAAAATTTCCCTTTCTAAAATGACTTTCTCCCACCAGATGGTACGGCTTTTTTTCGTGGAACAGCTCTACCGGGCTTTCACCATTTTAAAAGGAGAGAGCTATCATAATGAATAAAAGGGGCTAAAGATCCTGTTTTTTAGCACCATCTTATCTGCTCCGCTCAACGGAACAACAATGGATACCGGGCAATGCACCTATCCATTGCTGTCAGTTTTTACTGACGATTGTCTGAAAGCCTGAGAATCAAATGGTTTGCTTATAATGGGGCTGAAGCCCCCCTGAAATATAGCAGAAGCTACCCGTTGGCTGAAGCCAACGGCAATAGATAAGAGTCTGCAAATCAATTGGCTGAAAAAATTGGCAATGAACAAAATCCTCAACTTATTCAATTCTTTATATTCAGCACTGCCCTTATCTATTGCCGTCAGTTTTAACTGACGGACTTGTGAAAGCCTGATAGATCAGGGGCTTTAGCCCCATTATTTATTATGACATGATTGCTGACTCGCATCAGCAGATGCTTATGCATCAATTTCCTTTGCACAGGCAATAGAAGCAATAGTGCCATCGCCCACAGCCGTCGTAATCTGTCTGTATTTTTTACTGATTACATCACCTACAGCATACACGCCCGGGATGCTGGTGCGCATTTCATCGTCTACTTTTATGTAACCCCAGTCATCTGTTTGCAGTGGCTCCTGCACAAAATCAGTATTGGGCTTCATTCCTACAAAAACAAATACACCATCGGTTTCAATGTCTTTCAGCTGGCCTGATTTCAGATCCTGTACCTTTACAAGCATCTTGTCAGATCCGTTTTTATAGAATCCACGGGGTTCATGCTCAAGCAAAACATCGATTTTAGGATCTGCAAAACAACGATCCTGCGCCGATTTATTGGCTGTGAGTTGAGGAAGCTGCTGTATCATGGTGATTTTGGAGGCAAACTTGGTGATAAACTCTGACTCTTCCACCGCTGTGTTTCCTCCGCCCACAATGACTACTTCTTTGTCGTGGTAATATTTGGCATCGCAGGTAGCACAATAGGAAATCCCCTTGCCATAGTATTCTTTCTCACCGTCGATATTCAGATAACGCGGAGAAGCCCCGGTAGAAATGATGATTTTTTTGGCTTTGATGGTTTCGAACCCGTCCACTACGACTTCTTTTTTCGACAGGTCCACCTTGTTTACATCTACCGCTACTTTAAATTTTACACCTGCTGCCTTGGCTTGCTCCGACATATAGTGCGAAAGCATAAACCCTTTTTGCGGCTCAATAAAGCCGGGATAATTGGATACCTGGTGTGTGGTAGATACTTGTCCGCCGGGTAAAGCCTGGTCGATGATCATCGTATCTACTTTGGCCTGCGCCAGGTAAATACTGGCTGCCATACCGCCGGGGCCTGCGCCCAGAACGATTACATCTGTGTGAGTTATTACCGGCTTTATCTGACTTTTAATTTCTTTTACCTTGTCCTCAGGAAGTAATGCGTCGAGGTTTTTGACAATATCTGATTTTTTGATACCGCCTACGAGTCTGTCTCCGGTTTCTTTGCCGTTTTTGTAAAAAACCAGGGAGGGAGAAGATTTTACGCCCAGCTTTTCAGAAAGTTCACGATTGCCTTGTCTGAATATCTTCACGAACCGTACATCTTTACCGTAAAATTCTGCCAGGGATTCAAATTTTGGTGCCAAAGCTTCACAGGGAGGGCATTCGGTAGAATAAAAGTCGAGCACCAGATTTTCATGAGCTTGTAATTCTTTCTCTAAGTCTTGTTGATTGATTTCTGTTAACATAATAGTTGCTTTTTTTTTTCAGGCAGTTTATAACTGCAGAACAGCCTTAACTGTATTTGTTTAATGAATGAAATTTGTACTTTAGATATCTAGTTATTTAGATGCAACCATAATCAAATACATTGCCAGAATTATCCGGCGCCATTTTGGCAGCATATAAAATTTATGCGACTTTATTCGAACAATACGGTGTTGTTTTTCCTTTATTTCGGTTAAACCATTACCAACACGAGAAAAAATAAAATCAAACCCGATTTTTTATCTTTTTCTCGTGGATGTTTATTAAATTTAAAAGATGGTTTAATTAAAAATCAAAAGACACGCTATGATTAAAAAAGTATTGGTTGCCAACAGGGGCGAGATTGCTGTAAGAATTATGCGATCGTGTCGCGAAATGGGCATCCGCACTGTGGCAGTTTATTCCGATGCAGACCGAAAGGCCATGCACGTAATATACGCCGACGAGGCTTACCACATCGGGCCATCTCCATCGTCAGAGTCCTATCTCAATATGGAAAAGATACTGGAAGTGGCCCGGAAGAGCAAAGCAGATGCCATTCATCCCGGCTATGGATTTTTATCAGAGAACGCTGTTTTTTCTGAAAAATGCCAGCAAGCCGGGATTAAATTTATCGGGCCTCAGCCTTATGCTATCTCACAGATGGGTGACAAAATAACCGCCCGCAAAACCATGATGGCTGCCGGGGTGCCAGTGGTACCGGGAACCGAATCTGCCATAACCTCAGAGGATGAAGCCATAAAGACAGTTAAAGAAGTCGGTTTGCCGGTAATGGTGAAAGCATCTGCCGGAGGAGGAGGAAAAGGAATGAGGCTGGTAAAAAACGAAAAGGATATTGTTAGTTCTGTTCGGGCAGCCCGTTCTGAGGCCAAATCAGCCTTTGGCGACGATGCAGTTTACATTGAAAAGTATATTGAATCTCCTCACCATATCGAGTTTCAGATTCTGGCCGATCAGCATGGCCATGTTATTCATCTCTTTGAAAGAGAATGTTCGGTGCAAAGGCGCCATCAGAAAATTATTGAAGAAACACCTTCGCCCATCCTTACGCCCGAAATTCGTGAAGAGATGGGCAAAGCAGCAGTAGCAGCTGCCAAAGCAGTAGATTATGAAGGAGCTGGTACCATTGAGTTTATTGTTGACAGCCAGCTCAATTACTATTTCCTGGAAATGAATACCCGGTTACAGGTTGAGCACCCCATCACCGAAAGGGTGGTAGGCGTGGATCTGGTGAAAGAGCAAATCAATATCGCATCGGGAAAGGTCCTTGCACTCAGGCAGGAAGACCTCCAGCAAAACGGGCATGCTATAGAATGCCGTGTTTACGCCGAAGATGCCTCAAATAACTTCATGCCTGCTCCCGGAAAAGTTACCCATATCACCATACCCTACGGTGTAGGAGTAAGGGTGGATGGCTACATTTATGAAGGATTCGAAATCCCCATTTATTACGACCCGCTCATCGCCAAACTCATTGTGTGGGGGCGCGACAGAAAAGATGCCATAGAGAGAACGGTCAGGGCATTGCAGGAGTTTAAAATTGCAGGCGTAAAAAATTCGCTCAACTTCCTGGAAAACATCATGACAACGCCCGACTTTGTGAAAGGAAATTATACTACACACTTTATTGATGAAAACATCACTCACCTGCTCAGCCATGACGGTTGTGAGGGGGAGTGTGAAGATATGGTGGTAATTGCCGCATTTCTGGAGTACCTGTATCGCATCCGGAAGGCATCCCCCAAAGAGATGACCACCCTGAAAAACAACTGGAAAGATTACAGCCGAATCAGAAGTGTTTTGAAACTTTAAATCCCCTAACCCATGTCATACGAAGTAAAAATAAACAACCGAACTGCCAAAGTTGAACTCATACATTGGGAAGGTTCATACGTAAGCATCAGGGTGGATGAGAAAACCTATAACCTGGATTTCGAGAAAGTTAATCAGGGCATTTTTTCTATCCTGCACAACCACAAATCTTATAATATTGAGCTTATCCCCGGTGAAAATGTGAAGAAATATACCGTAAACACCTACAAGGATATGTATGAAGCTGAAATTGTAGATGCAGAGTCAAAGTATCTGGCTGCCCGCAATGCCGGTGCGGACGAGGAGGGTGAAAATACCATTGTTGCTCCTATTCCGGGCAAGGTAGTGAAAATCCCTGTAGCGGTGGGCGATGCTGTGGAAGCAGGACAGACTCTGGTAATTTTTTCTGCCATGAAGATGGAAAGTGAATTCAAATCCAAAAAAGATGGCGTGGTAAAAGAGATACGGGTGAAAGAAGGTGATACCGTGGAAGCAAAGAAAATCATGGTAGTGGTGGAGTAGAAAACCACTGAGATATTATTGCTCCACGCAAAGGCGCAAAGAATTCGCAAAGAATGCGAAGATTATTAAAGATAAATGAAGAAAACAATGACAGAGAATGAAATATCTAATAGAATCATTGGAGTGGCCATAGAAATACACAGGTCGATTGGTCCCGGTCTTTTGGAATCAGCTTATCATGCTGCTCTGGCATATGACTTAAAACAGGAAGGCTTTATTACTGAAACAGAAGTACCAATGCCCTTTATATATAAAGAAATAAAGCAAGATGTGGGGTATAAAATAGATATTATAGTAGAAAGAAAAGTAATTATAGAGGTCAAGTCAATTGAAACATTATTACCCGTACATTTTGCTCAGACATTAACCTATCTCAGATTAGCAAATCTTAAACTTGGCCTGCTCATTAATTTCAAAACAAAATTAATGAAACACGGGATACACAGAATTGTAAATAATCTTTAAATACTTCGCGCACTTTGCGATATACTTTGCGACTTTGCGTGAGGTTTTAAAAACTTTAGAAAATGGATACAAAACAAAAAATTGATAAACTCACTCAAATGCACCAGGCTGCTGAGCTGGGTGGAGGACAGGAAAAGATTGACAAAATTCATGCATCGGGACGAAAGATTGCCCGCGAACGTATCAAAGATCTGCTGGATCCTGACACCTTTGTGGAGATTGATAAGTTTGTAACGACCAACAATCCCGATTTTAACACGGAAAAAATCCCCGGAGACGGCATCGTAACCGGTTACGGGAAAATTGACGGACGGTTGGTGTATGTGTTTGCGCAGGATTTTACCGTTTTTGGCGGGTCGCTCAGTCGTGCCAATGCCAACAAGGTAATCAAAATCATGGATCTGGCCGTAAGAAACGGAGCTCCCATCATCGGTCTAAACGATAGTGGAGGTGCCCGTATTCAGGAAGGAGTAGAAAGTCTGGCCGGGTATGGCGATATCTTTATGCGCAATGTGCGCTCCAGTGGTGTAGTGCCACAAATCAGTGCCATCCTGGGCCCCTGCGCCGGAGGAGCTGTTTACTCGCCTGCCATTACAGATTTTATTTTTATGACACGCAAAACAAGCTATATGTTTGTTACCGGTCCTGATGTGATAAAAACCGTAACCCACGAAGATGTTACCAAGGAAGATCTCGGGGGCGCCATGACCCACAATTCCAAAAGCGGTGTGGCCCACTTTACTGCCGACGATGACGAACAGGCCATGATGATGATTCGGGAATTGATGAGTTATCTCCCTTCTAACAATATGGAAGATCCGCCTGTGAAACCCTGCACCGACTCTCCTTTGCGCGAAGAAATCAAACTTCGTGACCTTGTGCCTTCCGACCCCAATAAGCCCTACGACATGATGGAAATCATCACCGCTGTTGTCGACGATTACAACTTCTTTGAAGTGCAGCCCCATTACGCTCAGAATGTCATTACCGGCTTTGGCCGACTTAACGGGAAATCAGTGGGAATCGTGGCCAACCAGCCCGCCATGCTTGCCGGGGTGCTCGATATTGCTGCCTCTCTTAAAGCGGCACGATTTGTCAGGTTCTGCGATGCCTTCAATATTCCTATCATTACTTTCTGTGATGTCCCGGGATTTTTGCCCGGTGTAGATCAGGAGCTGGGCGGAATCATTAAGCATGGTGCCAAACTGTTGTATGCATATGCCGAAGCTACCGTACCCAAAATAACTGTTATTACCAGAAAATCATATGGTGGAGCCTATGTGGTGATGGCCAGCAAGCATCTGGGTGCTGATGTTAATTATGCCTATCCCACAGCCGAAGTAGCCGTGATGGGGCCCGAAGGAGCAGTTAACATCATTTACCGCAACAAGCTCAACGACGAGGAGAAGGTAAAAGCTACCGAAGAGTATCGTGAGAAATTCTGTTCTCCTTACAAGGCAGCCGAATCCGGACATATCGACGAAATTATTTACCCCCGCCAGACCCGCCTGAAGCTTATCCAGGCGTTGGAAATGACAGAAAATAAGCGCGAGATGGTTCCTGCCAAAAAGCATGGGAATATTCCGTTGTAGGTTGATAGACCGAAGACCGGAGACGGAAGACCGAAGAACGGGAGACGGAAGACGGAAGACGGGAGACCGAAGATGAGACCGAAGACGAGAGAGAAAATAGGACGTCGAAAACCTGAGCGAAAGAAACCGGCAAAAGAACATTTAGAAATTATTTGCAATCATTTTGTGTGATGACAAATAAAAAATTTCTTTACATTTGTGCCCGGAAATACAAAACAATTAGCTCAATTGGTTTGGAGGGTCCCGATGACAATCGGAAAGGTCACAGTTTCGATTTTTGCTCTTATAATCACTAAAGGGACGTTAGCTCAGTTGGTTTAGAGCGCATGCTTGACAGGCATGAGGTCACTGGTTCGATTCCAGTACGTCCCACGTTGAAATACAAAGGGTTGGGCAAATTAATTTGCGCAACCCTTTGTATTTATAACACAATTATAACACAGAATTTTCAGCTTGAGGTTTCTTTGGCCCACCTGGAAATTCTTTTTAGAATCCTGGCTCTCTCCTTTTTCAAGCATTCAATTTGCCGGTACAGATGCAGTTCCTCTTTTTCGATATTTGGAGTACAACAAGTTTCGTATACCACCATAAGCGATTCCGCTTGAACCCATTGCAGGTGATCTTTCCCCGGAATTGAAAATACAGTTGTCGCAGGTCGCTTTAAGCTTTTAAAAAGAGAAAAAGTAACTATATTTGCTTTTCTTGTAAATTGTGGAAAAATCAGGACTAATTTCTGACTAATTTTTTAAACTCAATGACCAAATAGACGAATATGGCGACCGCTACGAATTTTACAAAATGGCCATGAACGAAAAGATATTCCCCCTGCTTTTGGATTACATGTGCCGTTCGGAGCAGCAGGTTTTTCGGAGGGGGTGAGGATTAAGTGAGATAAAGTTAGTTGTCAGAAAAGAGAAACGCCCCAGAAGGGGCGTCAGACTAAGGATTCTATCCTTAGTGATGTTCTTGAATTCAAAAGTATAAAAATTTCTTTACATTATGCAAAAAAAAATTCATAAAAAGGAAAGAGTTATCGCTTATATTGACGGTTTCAATATTTATTTTGGAATGCGTGAGGCAGGATATCACAATAGCAGATGGCTAAATTTAAAACAGCTCATACTTAGCTTACTCAAACCTGAACAGGAACTAATTGGAATAAAATACTTTACAAGCAGGGTGCGCAATAGTCCTGATAAACAGAAAAGGCAATCCACTTACATTGATGCACTGGAAAGTACAGAAGTCAAGGTGTTTTATGGGAATTATCAGGAAGGCACTGAAGAGTGCAGAAGGTGTGGTAATATTTGGAGAAGTGCTAAAGAAAAGATGACGGATGTAAATATCGCCACCACAATGATTGTTGATGCCTATAAAGACCTATACGACATGGCAATGCTTATTTCAGGCGACAGCGATCTAACCCCACCGATAAAAGCAATACATGAAAATTTTCCAGCCAAAAGGGTTTTTATTGCATTTCCGCCCAAAAGGCATAATAGTTCAATGTCTTTAGTAGCCAGGGGATCTTTAATAATTGGTCGCAAAAAGCTCTTTGCATCCCAGTTTGATGATGTTGTGATTAGTAAAACGGGTTATAAGCTCTTTAAACCGGAGAGGTGGTAATAATTATGGTCAGTATATGAAATAAAGAGAAAGAAGAGAAAATGATAGTCGGGATTAATTTTTATCAAATCCAACTCGATTTTATTGACAAGTCCAACATATAAACAAAGCACGCGTTTAAATCGAATAATATATCCCTAAATTTATCAAAAGGGAGGTCTTTGCAAGATTTGAGTAGTCCGAAGTTGTGCCTTTCAGACTACGTTCATAATTTGGCACTCCAAATCCTGCGCCAAGATCCAGAGTCCATTTTGGAAAAAGTGGCAAATCAACCCCGGCAAAAAAGCCTGAACCAGTAACTATTTTGCTCTCAACATCTCCGGTTGTCTGTTCGGTAATTTCGACTACCGTAACTCCACCAAACATGGCCCCGACATGTAATTGTTCTGTCACGTTTACTTTTCCGCTTATGGCTGAGTTTCTTAGTCCTGCTAATGGATAGTAGCCTATTGAAAAATTTGCAGTAAATGAATTCAGCTTATACCCTGTCGTAATACCTGCAAGTGAATAAGTGTGTCCGAGCCCAGCACCAATCTGTGGCTGTGCTGTGGCCTGTAAGCTAATCATGATGAAGATTACAAAAAGCAGATTTTTTATTTTCATGTGCAAATGTTTTACATGTTAAAGGTAAAAAGCAAAAAAAATAATAAACAGTTATTAAGTTATTGTTTTAGATATGCTACAGTTTTTAATTTTAACTTAATTTACTTATCAGTATTATGTCTCATTTCTTGAGTTTACCGCCAACTTGCGTAATTCAATAAATCCGGAATACTTTTAACTATCCGATTTATATGAAAATCCCTGAAATGCCTTTATGTTTTATAGGTATTTCAGGGACTTCGTTCATCTTGGCGTAATTCCGGAAACTCAGATTGATTTTGTGGAGTTTACATTATCGGATAATTTTAAATCACCTGTAAGAGTAATACTATTAATGCAATACCTCCTAAAGAGCCCAAAATAGCACCTGTGTTGCTTCTTTTCTTTTCTTCCTGAGGTTCAGCCACAGTGGCTTTTTGCAGAATACCCATATCTAAAAGAGGAACGTCTTCAGGAGTCGCCAATCTAAATCCTGTATAAGTACCTGGGAAGCCTGTAACTTTAACGGAGGTTACTCCTTGCCTGGTTTCTGTTTCAAATACAGGCTCTATTAATACATCAGCATTCGCATTTTTTAACGCATCCGCAATAGCGTTATTTCTTACATCTGCAACCGACGAAGTTGATGATGATTGTGCGTTTCCGGTTACTTTAATGTCCTTAACATCTAATTCAGCCACAACCGGATGTTGAATAACTCCAGACCCATATATATCCATCCTTTTGGAAGTCATAGTTGTAGTTGTAGAACAAGAAGCTGCAAACAATGCCAACAAAGCGAATAAGAAAAAATTTGATACTTTCATAATGTGTAGTTTTTAAATAATGAGTTAATAATAATAAATGTATAAATAATTAAAGGATTCACCCTCTGAAGGATTAAAAGTTCTTGTAGCCTGATTATGTTGAGTCCCCGACATAGAGTTGACCTCTACAGTGTAGTAATGCGTCCAATTATAGTTGGTTAATCCCCACTCCCCTAATCAATTTTTATTTTCCATATTATGAAAACATAATATTTGTCGTCAAATATAAATATAATTTCTAATTATTAGTATTATTTAACAATAAAATCAAAATTTATTATTCATTACTTCAAAGCAAATTGCTTTGAACGCTATTGCCCGAGATTAGCAAAAGAAAAAATCCCCCCAAGCAAAATAATTTTGCAGAAGGGATTTTTGGTTGGAGTGAATAATGTTAATTAGAGGGATTAACAAATATTTTATTGCGACAGCTCCTATGAGAAGATTGCAGATGGGGGCAGTTACCAGGTTGGAAAAACATTTACTAAAACGAAATAGCGAGCTGGATGGAAATTCTGTTAGTATTACTTTAAATATCCATCATATCTTGTGAAAACTCCCTTTTTATTTCATCTCCAAACCAACCAAAGTATAACAGATTGGTTTTCAAGTTGATATACCCCAATGCTTCCCGGGCAAATTTCATGCTTTGCCCTTTAAGAATAACAGTGGTGGCAAAAGAATGTCGTGCTATTTTTACATTGATTTTCTCAATACTTAGTTGTTATGCATATTTTTTCATGTGCTGGGTAATGTATCGCACAAAGTTTGCCTGCTTTCTTATTTGTTCTTTCGATATGAATCAAAATAGTTCTATTCATTACATCGTTTTTAATTTTGTGTTGGTCGAAAAAAATAATGCCATACGATTGTTGTGTATTTGTATAATAATTCTATATTTGTTGTGAAAAAAATTCACACACCATCCCTGGTGGTAAAACCTGAAGTTCTGATAGAATTTGATACAAATAGCTATGTTTTGCATTGTTTGAAATGATGCAAAGCAAAAGGAAAATAAAAGGATATAATCTATTTTATACCTGTAATAGACGGGTGTTTTTTTATTTGTTCTAACCTTAAACAAAAATTTGTATGAAAACAAAAGGTGTCGTTGCCAGTTCCATGATCCTGGCTGGAAGTTTATTAACCACTTACAACGGGGTAGGCCGTGGTTGGACAGCAACCTTAGTTGCGCTCATCGGCTTTGTAATATTTATGATTGGATTGAGCAGGTTTAAACCCGAGCTCGATGAAAAAGGAAAGGGGGCCGTAGGATTGCTCTTTATCGCTGCAATTATTGGTGTAGTAGCCATGTTCTTTGGTTTGATACCGGTGATTGGAGGCATTGTGTCATTTATCTTAATGATTGCCGTCGTGGTAATGCAAATCATAGGTTATTCGAAACTAAAGGGATCTGCTACGATTGGAATAGAGGGAGCCAGTGGAGCCAATCTTTTGTTATTCTCCATTGTAGTACTTTTTGTGGGGGCAATTTTTGGTATTATTCCGGGGGTTGGCAGGTTTATACAACCTTTGTTTGGTCTGGGGGCGTTATTTATGATCGTTTTCGGATGGTTGCGTGTTCAAAAAGGGTTTATTGGAGAAGTTACCATGAATGTTCATTCCATTTCTTATATTATGGCTGGTATGCTTTTACAACTGGGAAGTACTGCCGCTTCAGGATGGGGCGTTTCATTGGCTGCCGGTCTGGGCTTTGTAATGTACCTTATGGGTTTAACCAAATTAAAGGAGACCCTGGATGAAACAGGAAAAGCAGCTGTCCGGCTTATACTCATCGCAGTATATATTGGTTTGGCTGCTTCGGTAATTGACTTTATTGCATCTCTTTCTATGCCGGAGCCTACATTTTCTTTCAAAGGAGCCGATCCGGGGATATGGGAGAGAATCGCTTCGCTGGCATTCATTGCCTCCTTTGTGGTTAGTTTAATCGGGTTTGTAAAGTTGAAAGAGTCTCCATTGTTGGGTGCTGCAGGGAAAAGCGGTGTAACATTGATTATTATTTCCATGGCCCTGGCCATTGCTGCCAGTTTATTCAGCGGCTTTGTGCCCATCGGGGGTGGATTTATTACAAGCATTTTCAGTATAGGAGGATTATTCCTGGTGCTCTTTGGATGGCTCAATATTCAGGAGGCGCTTGCAGAAAAAATCTAAAATTCGGTTGGCTAATCAACAACACCTGTGTTCCACTTTTCCCAGTCAATGGGGGCAGGTGGAACACAGGTTTTGTTGTATAGAAATCAACCCTGTTTTTCTGGCTATGCAGAAAATTGGATATTCTAATCCTAAAACCACTATTTTTGAGCTTCATAATAACTACATTGCATGGGAGAACTGAACAGCATGCTCGATTTTGTAAAGCTGGTGGTGATAACAACCATTAGCCAGCTCATCTGGCTTTTGGGTCTGCTGTTTATTTTTGGGTTGGTTTTGTATGTTTTTGCAAGGTTTACCCGGCTTACCTATGTGAAATCTGTTGGCCACAGGATGGATGTATTTTTTACCGGATGGATTGGAACCCCCGTGCACGAAATGGGTCATGCCATTTTTTGTGTTCTTTTCGGACACAGAATTATTGAAATGAAGCTTTACACACCCAATTCCACCGACGGTACTCTGGGTTACGTTCATCATGCTTACAACCTCAACAGCACTTACCAAAGAATTGGTAACTTCTTCATTGGAGTAGGGCCGATTATATTTGGCGCTGTAGTTTTGTATGCGGCGCTTTATTACCTGATACCTAACAGAGAGGTAATTTTTTCAGACATTGAAGCGCAAAGCCATACCCTGGTAGCCGGGGTGAGAGGTGATTTTTCGGCAGGACTGACTTCGCTTTGGGCTACCACATTAACCACCTTGTCGAGTATGTTTAACGCTGCCAATTTCAGCGACTACAGATTCTGGATTTTTCTTTACCTGGCAATTTGTGTTTCTTCTCACATGGAACTCAGTCCTCCTGACATCAAAGGAGCTTCAGGAGGCTTGCTGTCTCTGGTCATTTTCTTTCTCCTTCTGAACCTGCTTATCCAGGGACTGGAGGCTGCCGGAATAAGCGCCCATTTCGGCAACTGGTGGAATTACATTAAGCTGGAAAACTATTCTTCGGGAGTCAACAAGTGGGTTGGAACCTTCGGGGCTTTGTTTGTCTTTGCCTCTATTATTTCAGGACTCAACTTCGTGGTATCCTATATTTTGCTTTCCCTGTTCAATGTTGTGAAGGGAAGGGGGCTTATCAATCCAGCCTGGTAAAATATCCCTGACATAGTCTAAAAAGTATCCTGAAATCCTCCGATGAAGTTGGTAAGTAATCTTTGAAATTGATCTTGTTTTTATTCCTTAAGCAGACTGGCTAATTTTTTTGTCAATGTTTTTCTCGAATATTTATTGATTGCCTGTATTTTGGGATTGTGGTTCTGAATATGCTGGGTTAAGTTATGCAGGTATAATTTGATAGATGCGGTGTCATGATATTCAAACATAACTCCTGATTCGGTCTTTTCCAGAATCTTTGCTGCTTCACCATGCAGAGGTCCTATGCCAAGGATGGGGCGGTGTGCACCCAGATATTCAAATAGTTTTCCTGTAAGGATTCCTTCGTTATGGGTTATCTGTGGAACCACAAGAAGTAACACGTCTGACATCTTCATATATTCGATGGCTTTTGCATGGTTTACATGGTTTGTAAACAAAAGTTCTTCCCCGAAATGGCGCAACAGTTCATTTTTCCAGCGATGGCAGATACTTCCCACAAAATGCAGCCTGAGCTTTTTCCCATCCGGAAGCTCTGTTTCTTTCAGCGCATGGATAAAGCCGGAAAGATTGTATTCTTCTGTTATCGTTCCGGTATAGGTTATGGTAAAGAATGGGTTGTCTTGTTTTACTGCTTCCCCTGAAAAGTCATTTTCGTCAAATCCATTGGGGATAACTACAGGTAGTTGTTTAGAAGGGTCATCCATCTTACTTGCAAAAAGTTCCTTAATGGGTTCGCTCACCGTGACTACCACATCAGCTGTATTCAAAACAAGTTTTTCCAGTTTCTGGTCTCTCCTTTTTGCCGCCGGCAGGTGGAGCATCATTTTGTAGTAAAAGATATCGGTCCAGGGGTCGCGCAAGTCGGCAACCCACCGTATATGCGGAAAACGCTTTTTCAACTCAAGGCCTGCCAGCTGGGTGGAGTGGGGTGGGCTTGTTGTTACTACCAGGCGGATGTTGTGTTCTTTTATCAGCTTCGAAGCCTGTGCAATGGCATAAGAATTCCATCCTTTTCTTGCGTCAGGGATGAAAAGATTTCCCCGGATAAATCTTGAAATTTTTGATGCCAGACCATTGTTTTCTTCATTGGCAAAGCCCGAGTAAGGAACCTGTTTTTTCCCAAAGAATTTCTTGTATAAAGCATAGGGCTCCCGTGTGGGCGTGTGATAAACCTGGATATGATCGGGCAGTTCCTGCTCCATTTCCCTGTCAGTAAGCGGATAGGTAGCCTGTTGCGGGTCAACTGTTACCACCACGGGCTGATAACCCCATTCGGGCAGATACCTGGCAAATTTCAGCCATCGCTGTACCCCGGGTCCTCCGCTGGGCGGCCAGTAGTAGGTTATAATCAGCACCTTTTCCATTGGCTGTACTCAGGTTTTTTCCTGTTCTTTGACAGTTTCTTTACTTTTTTTCCATTGAAGCACTATATATCCTATCATGGAAAGTACCAGCAAAGCACTGAATATAAGAGCAATAGTCTCGCCTGTATAATAGGAGCGTGGCTCAAACCGGAACTCAATTACATTTTCACCTTCCGGAACCACCATGCCTCTCAAAATGTAGTTGGCTCTGAAATATTCTGCCTCTTCACCATTAATAAATACCTTCCATCCATTGGGATAATAAATTTCTGAAAACAGCGCTACCCGGGGGGCGGAAGTAACGGCCTCGTAGCGCAACTCGTTGGGTTGATAATGCACCAGTTCTATTCTGTCGGGGCTGCCTGCCGCAGAAGGATCGATGGTTACTTTTTCTTCAAAACGTCGATCTACCAATGCCGTGCGGGCCGGGTCAATTTCCCACAATTCTTCTATTTCTTCATCCGCATTTTCAACCCATTGTATTTCGCTCACAAACCAGGCATTGCCAAGGGCATCTTCGTTGAAACTTACTGCAGGTTGCCGGTTCTGATCGGGTACGATGAGGTAACGGGTATTGAGCATATTGAGCACTTCCATGTTGCCCTCGGAGATGTGGTTGTCAATCAACTCCTGGTAGCGCTGCAGTTTTGCACCGTGATACCCTCCAATGGAATGGTGAAACCAGCTGGTAGAAGCATCATTGAAGCTGCTTACGGTAACGTTATAAACCCGGTAAGGGGTGTCTGTATCCTGCAGAATCTGCATGTCTGCCTTTGTGGGCTGATAGGGATTTTCCACCTGTCTTTTGGAGACAAAGTTGCTGTCGTCGAAATACCTGCGGTTAACAGGCCACATATCCAGCACGATAAGCCCGGCGATAAGGGCAATAAATAAGGGCTTTTTAATCTTATTGCCGGCAAACAGCAATACGACGGCTCCGGCAGCCAGTGCAAACAGGGCACTTCTTATGGCATCAGCTCTGAAGATAGCCACCCTGGCATTTTCGAGATTGTATTGTATTTGTCTGATCATTTCTGCCTGCCCCTGTTCCTGCATCATCCAGTCGCTGAACATGATAGTTTCTTCCTTACTAAAGAAGGCATCCTGATCAAAAATTGAGAAAAACAGCCGTGGCCCCATATAAAACAGCAGAGCAAGACCGGCAGTAAGAGATAGCGCAGTTATGAAGGCGGGGTGTTTCAGGTTTATTTTTACATTGCCCTTGTATAGCTGGTGAAGTCCCAGGAATGCAAGGGCCGGAATGACCAGTTCGGCCACCACCAAAGTCATGGAAACAGCCCTGAATTTGTTATATCCCGGAATGTAGTCAATAAAAAAGTCAGTAAGCGGCATGAAGTTTTTACCCCATGACAGCATGATGGCCAGTATGGTTGCTGTGAGCAATCCCCACTTAAGGGGACCCTTGATAAAAAACAATGAAAGGAAGAAAAAGAAAAGCACTACAGCACCTGCGTATACGGGTCCGGAGGTAAAGGGCTGGTCGCCCCAGTATTGGTTTGCCTGCCCCACATTGCGACGGGCTGCCGGTTCAACCGCATTCATGGCATGACTATTCTCGCTGATACTGCCGGTAGCGCCCCCTTTTACATTGGGAATAAGCAGGGAAAAGGTTTCTGACACTCCGTAGCTCCAGTTGGTAATATATTCTTTGCTCAGACCACTGGCATTGGGCTCTTCTCCTGTTGTGAGCTCACTGCCTCCACGCATGGTTTCGGAAGTATACTCCCAGGTGCTCCAGAAATTTCCGATATTTACTCCAACAGCAATGATGGCTGCAATTACCAGTACTCCGGCTGCTTTCAGAAATTGAGGGAAGTTGCCCTGGCGAATCTGTTGTATGAATTCAAAAATACCGTAAAATATTACGATAATTAGCAGATAATAAGTGATTTGCAGGTGGTTGGAGAAAAGCTGCAGGGCCAGAAATAAAGCAAATAAAATACCACCCGAGTAATAATTTCCTCTGAAGGTATGAATAATTGATGCCAGAACCGGAGCCATGTATGCAATGGCAAGTGCTTTGGAATTGTGCCCTGCCACAATGATGATAAAATGATAGGAGGAGAGTGCAAACCCCAGTGCCCCCAGGAAGGCTATCCATACATTCACCTTTAGCACCAGCAGAAACACAAAAAATCCTGCAAAATAGAGAAAAATCATATCTACCGGACGGGGAAGACCCAGGGTGAATACTTTATGGAAAAAGTTGGAAATGTTATTGGCATAATATACAGATATCTGGAAAGCCGGCATTCCTCCAAACATGGAGTTGGTCCATAAGGCTTCTTCACCTGTTTCTGAGCGAAAATCCTTGATTTCCTTTGCCATCCCTTCAAATTTTACAATATCGGATTGCATAAGTCTTTTGCCTTGCAAAACAGGGTGCACATAAGCAATACTCAATATCAAAAATATCAGGACTGAGCCAATGTAAGGAAGCAATTTATTCCAGTCGGGCATTTGCATAGTATTGGAATTAAGGTTTGGTTTTATTCAGAAATGATTTGCTTTCAGTTGCTTGTTGGGAAATGATTCTTTATTTTTTCTTTTTTTTCTGTTCCTCATCCTTCAACTCCTCAAAATCTACATACTCTCCAATCTGGTCAGTTGATTTTTTGGTTTTTGAAGAACTTTCGGGGCTGCTGAATTTTACCCCGCGTTTTTTCTTCTCTTCGGTTTCTGGTGGACGCATGTGAGGGTTCTGCTGGTAAAATTTTTTCTTTTGTTTATTGATAAACCACCTTACCAGCAAGGGGAAAATATACATGGTGAATAAGCGAAAAGCCAGGTAAAAAAGCAGGAAAGTCGCTATGATTCTGATGAGGGTCATGTGAATTATTTTAATGCCTGAATTTTGCCGGTTTTTTAGCAAAGCCGGCTGCCCGCAAAAAAAGCCTGTAGCTTTTTAAAAAGGCAAAGCAAAAGTAAGAAAAATCAATGATTTTTAAAGAGTATGCCAGCATGGAACCGATAATGCGCAAAAGAAATTGAGTCAAATAGTGTGCTATCGCAATTATTTGTTTAATGTACAGGACCAGAATGGTTTATGCTAAAAGAGTTGTTTTTACGCTAAAAATGAAATCCTTACGGGATTAAATCCTGGTCACGAAAGAGGTGTGAGTTAATAATGTTTAAAAACAGATAAGGTTGAGAAAACCCGGGTGGGGGTAAACGAAGAAAGGCTGTTTCAAAGGGAATTGAAACAGCCTTGATAAACCAAAAACTAATGATTAATCAAAATTTTCTACTTATGCGTTTTTTCACTGGAAACGGTAAGTTTCTTTCTGCCTTTTGCTCTTCTTGCAGCTAAAACTTTACGGCCATTGGATGATTCCATTCTTTTTCTGAAGCCATGCTTGTTTTTTCTGCGTCTTCTTGATGGTTGAAATGTCCTTTTCATTGCTAACTATATTTTGCTGTGAGTATTTTTCCGCTTGTGTTTCTTTGCTGTAGCAATCTTAACAGCTTTATACTCTGATTATAATAACTTAATTCTGATAGACCGGAATTTGGGACTGCAAAGATAGACAATACTTTTTTAATCCCAAACCCTTTTGTTGTTTTTTTTATTGCCTCAGCGTTCTTCAACAAAGAACGCACCTGTTTTCAGGTTGTAAAATTTATCCCGAAGCAAATCTGCTGTCAGGCAAGAGTGGACAGGGACTACTCCGGCCAGGTCTCCGGGATTGAATTCATCCCATAGTTCATCCGGACAATGAAATATGCCATGCTCCTGCGAGATCCGGTTGAGGTAAAGAGGTTCATTGAACCTCTCCCAGCCTTTCTCTGTCAGTTTTACAATTTCTCCATATACGTAGCCGGTATCATGCACTTCGATAGCGTCTTTTGATACATGCACAGCGCCTCCATAAATAATGATTTCGTTTCTCATTTTACGTTTGGCTACCACCGGAGCTGCCACAGCTACGGAGATATGGTCCCAGTCGCAGGAGGCAAGGTGAAATTGCATCAAATCGTAAAAAACGAAGTTGCCCGGCCGGATTTCATCAATTCCTTCAAATTCATTTACCAGGCTACAGGTGGGGGTGTCTCCCCATGAGGCAATAATACTGGGGTAATCATTTCTGAAATGCTCCGTAATGGCTGTCAATAAGCGGCTTCCTTGTCTGTAGGCTTTCTGAACATCATTCAGCGAGTGGGTTTGATAGGTTTGTCCCGCATGGGCTACAAATCCTTTAAAGCTAAGCAATGTGTTCAGGGTGGCTTGTTCAAGAGTGCGGGAAATGTCGTCTGTTTCATCCGGATGAAAGCCACTGCGGTAATTGCCCACATCCAGTTTTATGTAAAAGCCGGTGGGTTGTTTCAAATGGGTTTGCAGAAAAGGCAAAACGGAACTGTCTGCTATGAGAATGCTCAGCTGTATGCGTGAAGCCAGCTCGTTGATTTCTTCTATCTCCCTGATGTTTACCGGGAAAGCGATCATGATATCCTGCCAGCCATCAGCGGCAAAGTACTTTGCCATGGTAACTGACGATACACAAATCTTTTCTGTGCCTGCTTCTCTGAACCAGCGACCGATGATCCGTGACTGATGTGTCTTGAAATGAGGTCTGAAGATTACCTTTGATTGCTTTGCCTTGGCAATCATGTGCCTGATGTTTCGGCGGCATTTGTCTTCATCTATCAGAAGAGCAGGCGACACTATATCATCCATGAAAGTTTTTTTAATATATATAAAACACAAAGGGCTGCCTGAAAGCTTTGGTGGGCACTTCGCAGGTAGCCCTTTGTGGTTGCTGAATTTAGCCGATTTTATCCTCTACCATTTTCAGGATTTCCTGTTCCTTCTTAATGGCAGCATCCTGAATGTCGTTTCCTTTTTTGATGATATCAGCTACGTAGTTTTTGTCTTCCAGGTCTGCCGCATTGATTTTTACATTCATGAAAGCGCCCATCACAGCAGTACGAGCGCACAAAGCGCCCACTCCGGCATCGGTAACTGAGTTGGGATTGCCTCTTTCCACCATCTCAAAAATAATATCCATGCTCTCATAAGACTTCACCATTACTTTGAAAGGAACCTCAATGGCATATTTGGTGGCATCCTGAATGGCTTTTTTGCGTGCCTTTTTCTCCTCATCATTGGATTTGGGAAGACCAAAGGCATCCATAATACGGTTGAAAGAACGGGTATCTTCATCTACCAGAAACATGAGTTCATCTTTGATAGCCTGACCCTTTTCTGCCCAGTTGCCAAAGAAATCCCACTTGTCGTCCCAGCCTCTTT
This sequence comes from Sphingobacteriia bacterium, assembly GCA_011390575.1. GTDB lineage: Bacteria > Bacteroidota > Bacteroidia > Bacteroidales > UBA7960 > SKVR01. The sequence continues at coordinate 58,694 of JAABSE010000004.1, read as the reverse complement.
TGTGAGAAGAGAGGTTGGCCACCATGGTAGCCAGCGATATGCCCAATGCTCCCACGTAGGCAGAAATAGAGCCACCTCCGGGTGCCGGAGATTCACTGGCTGTTTCATCAGCAAAATCCTGCAGATTCATATCCGCAAGCTTTTGGCCTTCATCTTCGGCAATCATGTATTCAATGATTTTTTCATTGGGGTTGAAGGGTTTAAGATCGTCAAGTCCCAGCGACTTAACCGCTATTTTGATGATTTCAGCTTCTGAAATTCCTACGCTGCGTTGCTGTTTGCGCAAGAAGTATTTCCCGGCGTCAATCATTGCCTGCAAAGGAACAAGCCCTACCAGCTCGGAGCCGGTAACTCTTACTCCACGCTCGGCAGCTTTCTTTACTACTTCCTCAAAAGCTATGTGCACGGGGGTAATGGAAATATTGGTCAGATTCAGTGATATCTGGGCAATGCCATATTCTTCAATAAACCAGCCAATTCCTTTAACCGCTTTCAGAGAACCCGGAATAAACACCTTTTCTCCTTTTTCGTCGGTCACAACTTTGCCGGTAATGGGATTTCCTTCTCTTTTTACACGGCCTTTTTCGCGCACATCAAAAGCGATGGCATTGGCCCTGCGGGTGGAGGTAGTATTAAGGTTTACGTTGTAAGCTACCAGGAAATCACGGGCTCCCACCGCGGTTGCACCCGCTTTGGGGTTAAATTCAGCAGGTCCGAAGTCGGGTTTCCATTCTGGTTTTTTGAGTTTGTCTTGCAATCCTTCGTATTCTCCGCTGCGACAGTTGGCAAGGTTGCGGCGTTTTTCTTCCAGGGCTGCATTCTCATAGCAATATACAGGGATATTGAGTTCGCTGCCAATGCGTTCAGCCAGCTTGTGTGCATATTCAACGGTTTCTTCCATCGAAATATTAGCTACCGGCACCAACGGGCAAACATCCGTAGCCCCCATGCGCGGGTGCTCTCCTTTGTGCTTGCTCATATCAATAAGTTCCGATGCTTTTTTTACAGCACGAAAGGCTGCTTCAATCACTTCATCAGGAGTACCCACCATGGTTACTACCGTGCGGTTGGTAGCTTTACCCGGGTCCACATCCAGAAGTTTTACGCCTTCTGCATTTTCAATCTCACGGGTTATCTGGTTAATGATACCCATATCGCTTCCTTCACTAAAATTAGGTACGCATTCTATCAGTTTCTTCATAGTGATATTTTGATTTTAAAGATTTATAGGGGGTGAAACCTTTTCTTTTTGCAATTTTCTGTCTTTTCTGCTACGAAATTATAAAAAAAAGCCATCGGATACTTCCAATGGCTTTTGGTTTTTTGAAGTATGATAATACTACATTCTTTTTTCCTTGATTCTTGCTTTTTTACCGCGCAATGCTCTGAGATAGAATATTCTTGCTCTGCGAACTACCCCGCGACGATTGAGCTCAATCTTTTCGATAAAAGGAGAGTTGATAGGGAAGATTCTTTCCACACCTACGTTGCTGGCGATTTTTCTCACGGTAAAAGTTTCCGTTGCAGCTTCACCTCTTCTCTGAATTACAACTCCCTGAAAAGGCTGGATACGTTCCTTGTTACCTTCCTTGATTTTATAGTGCACAGTGATGGTGTCGCCAGCCTTGAATGCAGGAGTTTCTTTTTTCTCCGTCAATACATCCTGCACAAAATTCATTATTTCCGTCTTGTTCATGACTCAGTATATTTATTCGTTTATGGCATTGCCCCGTACGGGAGGCTTTCAATATGAATAGATTATGATTTTTCTTGCGAAAATGGGAGTGCAAAGTTAGGGATTAAATTCAAATAAAAAAAGATAATGATAATTTATTTTGAAAAACCTCCGGCCTCCATAAAAACAGCCCGCAATAGAGCGCAAAGGTAGTGCTTTTGATGATGCCTGCTACGACTATTAGATTCATTTTGTGGTTAAATATTTTTTCCTTAGTTTTGGCAGGTTTATTTTATTCATCAAAAACACATTGTGTATGAAAATGACAATCAGATTGATTACAGCGATTGCCCTGCTGGCTGGCCTTACCACCATGCATAGTGCCCAGGCACAAATGATAAGTTATGGCATCAAAGGTGGTTTGAACATGGCCAATATCGGGGGTTCTGATGCTCCTGATTCTGAAGCCCGCGCAGGTTTTCATGTAGGAGGGTTTTTAGGTTTATCTTTTCTGGGCATTGTTGCCGTTGAAGGAGGTGCCTATTACTCCCAGAAAGGATATTTTCTGGGCTCCGGGGATGGAATGGAGCTTGTTTATAATTACATTGATATTCCTTTGGTGCTGAAGTTTAGTCCTTTACCCTTGTTTCATTTGTATGTCGGTCCTCAAGCCTCTTTGTTTTTGGATGGTAGTATCAAGGACACTGATTTTGAGTTTGATGCTGATAATTTCACCTCTCCTGATTATGCCCTGGTTATGGGTGCAGGGGTTAATGTTCCGGGGGGATTAAGGATTAGTGCCGGATATGATTTAGGGGTTACTCCTGTCAATGTGGATGAAATGAAGATTTATAACAGGGTACTGAAGCTTACCCTGGGGTATAAATTTTGAACAAGATAAAATATTATTAAGCTTTTAAAGAAAGTCAAGGCCCGGTTTACTGGTTTTCCAGCAAGCCGGGTCTTCTTTTTTTGGTGCGGTCAAGGGATTGTTCATGGCGCCACTCGGCAATATTGCGGTCATGCCCTGAAAGCAGGATCTCAGGCACTTTCCATCCCTGGTAATCGGCAGGGCGGGTATAGACAGGTGGCGAAAGCAATCCGTCCTGAAAAGAATCGGACAATGCTGAAGTCTCATCACCCAATACACCGGGCAGCAATCGTACAATGCTGTCAGTGACCACTGCTGCTGCCAGTTCTCCTCCTGATAAAACATAATCTCCGATGGAAATTTCGCGGGTTATCACATGCTCTCGAAGCCTCTCGTCAATCCCCTTGTAATGACCACAAAGCATAATGATATTTTTCAGGGTCGAGAACTGATTGGCAGTGGGTTGATCAAAAAGCTCCCCATCGGGTGTCATGAATATGATTTCGTCGTATTCACGGCTATTCTTCAAATCATTGATGCAATTGAGCACCGGCTCTATCATCATTACCATGCCTGCCCCTCCACCAAAGGGATAATCGTCTACCCGCCGGTGTTTATTGGTAGCATAATCGCGGATGTTGTGCAGATGGATATCCACCAGTCCCTTTTCTCTGGCTCGTTTTACAATAGAGTGGGAAAAAGGCCCGTCAAACATTTCGGGGAAAATGGTAAGAATGTCTATTCGCATATGGAATTTTTTTGCAAAAGTACGCTTTTTGCCTGAAATGCACTCAGGGCTATACCTGGAACGGGTTGCCGGAAAATGCAGTACGGAAAAACACAAATCCTGATCCTTAAGGTCGGCTTTGCGATGACCCGATGTTTTCAAACTGCCCCATTTTGGTGAAAAAATCCCAGAGCGTGATACCTGCCGTTACGGATATGTTGAAGGAATGTTTGGTGCCAAACTGAGGAATTTCGATGCTCCCATGGCAAAGAGACAACACCGGATCCTGCACCCCTTTTACTTCGTTTCCGAATACCAGTGCATACCTGGCGTCCGATTCCGGCTGAAACTGGCTGAGGGATTGACTGTTGGTAGTTTGCTCCAAAGCGTAAACCTTGTAGTCTTTTTGGTTGAGTTCATTGACGGCCTCTTCTGTAGATTCATAGTATTGCCAGTCAACAGATTCGGTGGCTCCCAGGGCCGTTTTATGGATTTCTTTGTTCGGTGGGCAGGCAGTTATGCCGCACAAAAGGATTTTTTCTATCCTGAAAGCATCAGCAGTGCGAAATACAGAGCCAACGTTCATCATGCTTCTGATGTTGTCGAGGATAATAACCAGGGGAAACTTTTTCTCCTGCTTAAATTGCCGGGCATCCATTCGACCCAGCTCATCCATAGAAAGTTTTTTCATCATGTTTATTTCTCCAGCAGTTCGTTTACCAGTTTTACGGTTCCGGTTCCGGCTTTTTCCCTGATAATTTTAACCCCGGGAATGTGTGCTGAATTTACTTCTGCCGGGTCAATAAGGTAGACAGGGCAGCCGGGGGGAGTATAACTCACCAGACCTGCAGCAGGGTAAACATTGAGGGAAGTGCCAATGATGATGCAAACATCGGCAGTGGCGCAAACATCGGCTGCATGGGGTATCATATGCACAGGCTCTCCAAACCAGACAATATGAGGGCGCAGCTGTGAGCCTTTTTCACAATTGTCTCCTTTTTTCAACTCCCAGCCTTCCAGTTCGTATACCAGGTTTTCATCCACCGAACTTCTGACTTTCTTCAATTCCCCGTGCAGGTGCATAACCTGTGTTGATCCTGCTCTCTCGTGCAAATCGTCCACATTCTGGGTGATGATACGAACGTCATATTTCTCCTCCAGTTTTACCAGGGCGTAATGAGCTGCATTGGGCTCGACTTCGTAGAGTTGTTTTCTCCGCTGGTTGTAAAATTCCAGTACCAGGGCCTGGTTTCGCTGCCAGGCTTCAAAGGTGGCAACCTCTGATATGTCATATTTTTCCCACAACCCTCCGCTGTCGCGGAATGTGCTGATGCCACTTTCGGCACTTACGCCTGCACCGGTTAAAACAACAATTCTTTTTTTGGACATAACGTATAATTTGATGTTCGGTTTCTTTTACGAAAATAGTAAAAATTGCAGATTGTATAAGCGATCCTTCGACGGGAAAATGAGATTGGATCTTCCACACTATTAAACAACTTCGTGAGGTTTGTGTTTTTTATCTCAATACTAATCCTTTAGCAGGTATTTATGGGAAAAAATGTTTTAGGAGGTCCCCTGATGGAATGCAGCAGGGATCCGCTTACCGGTTATTACCGTGATGGGAGTTGCCTTACAGGGCCGTCTGATTTGGGAACCCATACCGTATGTGCAAAAGTGACAGACGCTTTTTTACAGTTTTCACGTGAGCGTGGAAACGACTTGATAACTCCGGTTCCTGCTTATCAATTTCCGGGGCTTAAGCCCGGCGATTACTGGTGCCTTTGTGCCAGTCGTTGGGTGGAAGCTCTTAAAGCGGGTGTAGCTCCCACCTTAAAACTGGAAGCCACACACGAAAAAACCCTTGAATATGTAAGTCTTGATGTTCTGATCCAATACCAGGAAGATGCATCAGGTTAAGAACGCTACTTTCCTTTTTTGGCAAGCGATCTGCGGATATCTTTATAGTTTTCCCAGTTAAATGTCTGGAGAAATTTCAGCGCCTCTCTTGCCCCATGGATAAACATCTTCACCTGATCGGGTCTTTCGATTCCGAAGTCGAGCCAGTTGAAATCCTTGTCAGCGTCCACATGGCATATCAGATGCGAGTAGTCGGGGTTGCGCAACAGAAAGTCATAATCATGAATCTGGCGCATGGAACTGATCATGGCGCCCATCATGGGCATCAGGCCGTTGATTTTGGAGTACTCCTTGCGATAGGTGCTCAATCGGACCCCAAAAGTTGGTTTGTTGGGCACGCCACCATCCCGTCGGTGAAATACATTGATAGGAAAGTTGGATAACAATCCACCGTCAACAAAATTTATTTCAGGAGGCACTTCGCCATGGTAACCGCAATGCTCTGCCCATTTTTTGTCCTGACTTACTCCATGATTAGGGATATCCTTTATGGTGACAGGTTCAAAGAAAATGGGAATCGACATGGAGGTTCTTACTACCGACGCGGGGGTTACAGCCAGGGGGTCTGCATAAAACAATTCAGACATGCGGGGAAATTCTATTTTACTGTGGGTAGTAATATCGGCTGCAATGATAGCAAGTCGTGGGGTCATGTTAGAAATATCAGTTCCCGATACATGTTTTAATCCCTCCGGAAGCTTTTCTCTGAGCCGCATAATATCTCCCATGCTATTGATGTTTACACTCTTCAGTTCAGCAGTAATCCATTTTTCAAAATCATTTCCCGGGTTGAGGCCCAGCTTCTGCTTGAGTGTTCGGTAAAACCGGCGGATATTCCATACAATCAGCCAGCCGATACCCGATTCGCCTCTTATGGCTTTTTGTACCAGACTTCTCACAGAACGGTCTCCGTCCACAAGCTCAAAAAGGTCTTTGTTGCTGAGGATTTCCAGTATTTTTTCTGATTTGGGCTCTTCCAGGGGTCCCAGTCCTGCGATCATCATCGTATTGATGGCCCCTGCAGAGGTTCCTGCAAGGCTGAAAAAGCGGATTCCCGCTCTTTCCAGAATATAGGTGTATCCTACCAGTGCGATTCCCAGCACACCACCTCCTTCCTGCACAAGGTCTACATATTGATAACCCTGCGCATCTTCTACGTCAGAAAACCGCTTTTTGCTTTTGACAATCTCATCAACAGATTTCACTAGTTGCTGAAATTCTGCATTTTCCAAAAATTCTTTCATGATTTACGGGTATTGATGAATAAGTTGTTGAGTGTAATCGCCTTTTTGATGCTTCAGGGGAGGGCGTTAAACTGGTATCATGGCATTACATGCTATGAATTTACCAATTATTTTGCTAAATAAAAATAAAAATCAGAGGAAAATAATATGATCCCATATTTGCATCTGTGGAAACAGTATGCTTTCATTGCTGATAAATTTGGTAATTTTACCAGCCCGATTGTGGAAACTCATTTGTGAAATCGAACCGGGCCATGACAATACTATTGACACTCACGGCTGAAATAATACCATCGGCATGACAGATGTAGAAGAGTATATAACCGACTTTGAGGGTGAACAGAAAGCTTTGATGGAGTTCTTTCATCGGTTGCTTAAAAAGGAGCTGAACCTGGCAGATAAGATCCGGTTCAGGATTCCCTTTTATTATCAGAAAAGCTGGATTTGTTATTTGAATCCACTGAAAGACGGGCAGATAGAACTGGCCTTTCTGAGAGGCAATGAGTTATCGGATGCTCAGCAATTGCTTTCCTTTAACGGACGTAAACAGATTGCCGGAATCGCCTTTCACAACGTGGCAGATATACCTGTTGAAAAAATATTGGAAATCATCCATGAGGCACTGCTGCTGGATAAAACAATTCCTTACAAATCAAAAAGAAAAAAATGACGAACGCAACCGATATTTTTGGCCTGGCATTTAAAGATTACATGGAAGGACAAACCCGGGAAAGCATCCTGGTAGACATCAATATTTCCGAAACGGAAGTATTGCCGGTGTCTTATTTTTTTCGTGACTATTCTCAAATGCCAGAATGGGAGAAGCTTACGCTCGAGGCATGCAGGGGAAGTGTTCTGGATGTGGGAGCCGGTGCCGGAAGTCATACCTTGTATCTCAAAGAAAAGGGACTTGACGTAACGGCCATTGATGTAAGCCCCGGAGCGGTGGAATGTATGCGGCAACGTGGAATTGAAAAAGCACAGGTAAAAGATTTTTTTTCCTTCAGGGATCAGAAATATGATACTATTCTGTTTTTGATGAATGGAACCGGAATGGCGCAAACCCTGGACAAGCTAAAGGACTTGCTTTTGCATGCTGCGGGCCTGCTTGCTCCCGGGGGCAGTATTTATCTCGAATCTACAGACTTACTTTACATGTACGAAGAGGAAGACGGTTCAGTAATGATTGACCTTACCGGAGATTATTATGGCGAAATCATTTACCAGCTTCAATACAAAAGCCATCGGGGCGAACCTTTCAAATGGCTTTTTGTTGATTATGAAAGCCTTAGTAATGTGGCCTCCCTTGCCGCGTTGGACTGTGAAATATTTTACAGGGGAGAAAATGATAATTTTATCGCCCGATTGTCTGTGGCCGGGCAAGTCCCAAACAAAAAATAATACCCAAACTCCATGGAAAATCCTTTCCGCCCGGAACTGATAGAAACCTCAGACGGCTCACACACCCTGAAACTCCAGGGGTTTGATGAGCAATATCATTCGGTAAACGGTGCTTTGCAGGAATCGCAGCATGTTTTCATCAACAGTGGTTTGCATGCTTTTGAAGTGTTGCCCAACCCGCTGTTTATTCTTGAAATAGGCCTGGGCACTGGCTTGAATGCCTTACTTGCCGGCAGGGAGGCTTTGTTGAGAAAATCCAGAATTCTGTATGAAGCTCTTGAACCCTATCCGGTTGAACCCTCGTTGCTACAACTCCTGAATTATCCGCGGTTGTTCAAAGAACCCTGGATTGAGGACTTGTTTGGATGTATTCATTTAGCAGGAGATGAGAACTACACCAATTATAAGGATTGGTTTTTTATCAGATGTTTTCAAACGCCGTTGCAGGACAAGGTGTTTGATGAAAGCAAGTATCATTTGGTGTTTTTTGATGCTTTTGGCCCAGACACCCAACCGGAGATGTGGTCAGCGCAGATGTTTGAGAAAATTTACAGCAGCATGAAACCCGGAGGGGTGCTGGTAACCTACTGTGTAAAGGGTGACGTACGCAGAGCCCTGAAAGCTGCCGGGTTTGAGGTAAATAAAATACCGGGCCCCAAAGGAAAACGCGAAATGAGCAGAGCGGTTAAGCCTGTGTAAAATATTCTGAACACAATTATCAAGAGATGAAGATTACTACTTTTAATATCCGGGTGTATGGCATAGTATTGCGAGATGGATCCATACTGCTTACCGACGAATTTCGACTGGGAATGCGGATGACAAAATTTCCGGGAGGTGGCCTGGAATTGGGCGAGGGTACTGCTGACTGCCTCAGGAGGGAATTTCAGGAAGAAACAGGTCAGGATATCGAAATCATAGAGCACATATATACCACTGATTACTTTCAGCCTACCCGGCTGCTGGAAGAACCCCAGCAGCTTATAAGCATTTATTACAGGGTAGAAATTAAAGATCCCCTTTCTTTCCGTACTTCAGGCAAAGCTTTTGATTTTAAAGAGACCATAGAAGGGGCCCAATCTTTCCGGTGGGTAAGGCTTGCCGATCTGAAAGCTGATATGCTTACTTTTCCCATTGACCAGAAAATCATTCCGTTGCTTAAAGTGAGATATTTGTCGCTGTAACATTGGAAAAAATACTCTTTACAGCAGCTCCTCTCCATTAATGGCATAAAAAAAGGATACCTGAAAATCAGATATCCTCGATTTATTTGTCTGGAGCGGAAGACGGGACTCGAACCCGCCACCTACAGCTTGGAAGGCTGTCGCTCTACCGGATGAGCTACTTCCGCAAAAAAGTGGGGGGGGAAGGATTCGAACCTCCGAAGGCTTAGCCAACAGATTTACAGTCTGCCCCATTTGACCGCTCTGGAACCCCCCCGTTGTGTAAAGAACAATATGCTGTTGAAATTGTGAGGGCAAAAGTAGGAAAAAAATCTATGTATGATAGCCCTTTTCCCGTTTTTTTACAATATATTTTTCAATGTATTGCCTGTTAGCAGATTATGATTCGATGGCTTTTTGAGAATTTGTCAGGGTCTTTTCATCAAAGGTAAGTCAAAAAAGAAGCGGGTGCCTTTATTGGGTGCACTTTCAACCTGGATGTCGCTTCCATGCCTGTTGATAAAGTCCCGGCAAAGTCCCAGACCAATCCCTGAACCTATCTCATTGCCTGTTCCTTTGGTAGTAAGGGCCGTTTCGTTGCTGAAAATCAGATCAATCTGCTCCTGTTTAATGCCCGTCCCGTTGTCTCTGATAGAAAATCTGCAATGCTGATTTATTTCTGTCAACGTAATGGAGATGACGCCATCCTTGAAGGAATACTTGATGGCGTTGGACAAAAGATTCCTGATAACGGTCTGAACCATGTTTTCATCTGCATTGACCATGGCCGTTTTCATTTCCGTTTGTAATTCAATAGATACGTTTTTTGTGTCAGCCCATGTTTTATAGGGTTCAATGCTTTTGGTGGTAAGGTACTTCAAGTCGGTGGGGCCGGGCTTAAAAATGATTTTACCATCCTGTGACTTGGCCCAGTATAAAAGATTCTCCAGCAAATCGCTAACAGACTGAACAGCCCTGGACAGCGCTGTAAAGTTTTCATGCATATCGGCATTGGCAAAAGAATCCTGTTCTTCTTTGAGCAACTCAATGAGCGCTCTCAGATTCCATACAGGTCCGCGCAAATCATGTCCAATGACCATAAACATCCTGTCTTTGGCCGTATTGGTTTGCTTCAGTTCTTCTTTTTGCACAAGGAGAAGCTTGTTTTTTTCGTTGAGTTTTCTGATTAGGATAAGCATGATACTGCCTGAAATTCCCAGGAACAGTATGAAAATGATTAGCCCTGCATTAATAAAGCGTTGTCTGTCAAGTGTTAATGCCTGAATTTCCTTGTCTTTTTTAAGAATATCAAGGGCTGCCTCCTGTTTTTGTCTCTCCAGTTGAAACTCCATGCTGAGGACTTTTTCCGACAGCTGCTGGTTGAAAAGTGTATCAGCATACAAATTCATTTCATTGAGTTTCTGCGTAGCTAAACGATAGTTGCCATTCTGCAGATCTACTTTGGATAATACCTTCAATGCATCGTGTATCAGAAGCCTTGAGTTGACCTCCCTGCCCAGCTCCAGGGCTTTTTGAGCCAGTGGCTGCGCAGCCTGGAAATTCTTTGCTTTGCAATGGATCTGCGATTGTTTTAATACAATGTTGGCATGCAGATGTCGGTCCTGTTCTGTTCTCACTGTGCTGAGGGCGAGTTCATAGTTTTCACCTGCTGCAGCAAGGTTCTCATGATTGAAGTGGATGTCTCCCAGGTATTTGTAACAAACAGCCTGTCCGGGTACATTATCGGTTTCTTTTCTGATTTCCAGCGAACGGGTAATACTCTCAATGGCTTCTTCTGTGCGGTTCAGATGCATAAGCACACGACCCTGGTTTAAGAATGCATAAGAGAGCATTTCCTGATCCCCGATCTCGCGGGCTATGTCCATGGCAGGCCCGAGGTTTTCAAGTGCCTGGGTATAAAATTCAATGTAGATATAGAGATTGGCAATGTTGATGTAGGCATAGCCTTCCTGTTGAGGAATGTTATGCTCCCTTGATAATTGCAGTCCTTTGAAGAACAATTCAATAGCTTTGTTATAGTCTCCAAGCAACCGATAGGCTACCCCTGTAAAACTATGTGACTTAACCAGGTTGTAGTAATCCCCCAGGCTGTCAGCCATTTCAATAGCTTTCAAGCCTAATGCCAGTGAAACCTCCGGGAGCGAGTTGCGGTTTGCCCAGGTTTGATTAACAAGATATTCCAGTCTTTCCCGGGGGTCTTCAATTTGCGCGGCCTGTTGCAAAAAAAAGCTCTTGCTTCCTGTCTCTGTGCCTGTATCTGTCCATCTTTCTGTATCTTCATCCCATTGAACTGATTCAAGGGGAATAGTCTGTTCCTCCCCTGCGGCTGCATGGCAGAAGATGATAAAAATAAAGCTTATGATAAGTCGGTTCACAGAATGTTTTTTGTTTTGCTGGATAAAGCTACAAAGTTTTTTTGTGTTGTAGATTGTAAAACAGCCTTATGCAGACAGAAAGCAAAAAAAAACAATCCAACTTGTTGAATTCTTCAATTAGAATGAAATTAATTACTGTGCGTTGAATCGGGAAATGGTAATATGCAGTAAATCAGAAGGTAAGGTGCGGCAGGTGATGTGTATTTTGAGACAGGATTGTTTTGTGAATCAAACTTATGTAAATTTGAAGTCAGGATCAACTGTTTAATCTCACCAAAAACAACGCAATGTATACAGGACCCAATCCGGATATTCTCCTTTCTGAATGCACTTTTCAAGCCTCAAGAAGCAGTGGTGCCGGTGGGCAGCACGTTAACAAAGTGAATACACGTGTGGAGCTGAGGTGGGACCTACAGGGGTCTGATTTGCTCACCCCCGAAGAGAAGCTGGTGTTGAAGGAAAAGCTTTCAGCAAGAATTAATAAAGAAGGGGAGTTGATAATCGTTTCAGAGAAAACCCGATCGCAGCTAAGAAACCGGGAGGATTGTGTTGAACGGTTTCGTGCAATGATATTCGAGGCGTTCAGGCCTGTCAAAAAGCGGATTCCTACCCGTGCCGGGCGCCGAAGCCGTGAAAAAAGACTTCAACTGAAAAAGAAACAGTCGGAGCAAAAACAGCAAAGAAAAAAACCTGATTGGTAACACAGTCGGAGGTCCGTTCGTGTTCCATTCAGGTTTGTTGTTTTATATCAATAAGTAATCAGGTTCCCGGGCAACAAATAGTAACGCCAAAAACAATCAACTATTTTTCGGGAGCATTGGCAAGGGTTTCTTTCAGGAAATCCCAGAAAAGAGCAACCGTTTTGATGTTTACTTTCTCATCGGGAGAATGGGGGTTGCGGATGGTGGGCCCGAAAGAAATCATATCAAGATTGGGATATACCCCTCCGATGATGCCGCATTCAAGACCTGCATGTATCACTTTTACAGCGGGTGTTTTTCCATACTTATTGCTGTAAACATTTTTCATGGTGTTAAGGATAGGAGATTCCATATTGGGCTTCCATCCCGGATACGAACCGCTGTGTTCCACTTCGGCTCCTGCCATTTCAAATACGCTGCGCAGCATATGACACAAATCGTCTTTGGCCGAGTCTACCGCGCTTCTCTGCAGGGTGCATATTTCAATCTTATTTCCGTCAGATTTTACAATGGCCAGGTTGGTGCTGGTTTCCACCACTCCGGGCATATCATCAGTCATGCGGATAACTCCATTGGGACAGGCATAAACTCCATTGAGCATCCGGGAGGTAACTTCCGAGTCAATTACAGTATCAGGTATATCTGTTTTAACGAGTTGAATGACCAGGTCGGGCTCCATGTTTTTGAGCTCATTTTTAATACGGGTCGTAAGGTTTTCAACCAGGTTTTTAAACTCATCCTGGTTTTCTTTGGGAACCACAACCAGGGCACTGGCCTCGCGAGGGATTGCATTTCGCAGACTTCCTCCGTCAATGGAGCTGATTTGCAGTTGCAATTCACGGTGTGCCTGCCACAGAATACGGGTAAGGATTTTATTGGCATTGCCACGGCCCAAATGGATATCAAGTCCGGAGTGACCTCCCTTGAGGCCTTTTACTTCCAGTTTCCAGGCTTCGGTAGCACCTACAACATTTACGGTTTTATAGGGAAATACAGCAGTAGTGTCTACACCACCGGCACATCCTATATACAATTCACCTTCGTCTTCCGAGTCAAGATTGAGCAGAATGTCCCCTTTAAGAAAGCCTTCTTTCAAGGCAAAAGCTCCTGTCATACCGGTTTCTTCATCAATGGTAAACAGTGCTTCCACCGGGCCATGCTTCATGGTATTATCCGAAAGTACAGCCATTGCAGCTGCTACTCCCATACCATTGTCAGCACCCAGGGTGGTGCCTCGGGCCTTTACCCACTCGTTGTCAATGTAAGGCTGAATGGGGTCTTTGTCAAAGTCGTGCTCCGTATCGTTATTTTTCTGGGGAACCATATCCAGGTGGCTTTGCAGGATTACAGTGCTACGGTTTTCAAATCCCGGTGTGGCAGGTTTTCTGATGACAATATTTCCAGCCTCATCCACATGGGTCTCAAGCCCGAGTTTTTCTCCAAAACTTTTTACATATTCAATGATTTTTTCTTCTTTCTTGGAAGGGTGGGGAATGTTGCAAATCTCTGCAAAATAGTTCCACATTGGCTGAGGAGCCAGATCTGATAGTTTCTTTTCCATATTCTAATGTTATTTTATGTATTTGTTGTTTTTTAAGGGTTTGTGAATTTAATGCCAGGATAAAAACGGTTGACCGTTTCTTTAACAATGATGTTGTTTTCCGGGTTCTGCAGTCTGCAGGGAAGACCTCTTAAAGATGATTTAAAATTGGAAATCAACTCTTTGCTTTGCCTGCCAAATGCAAACCTACTGATTTTTTTTTCAATTACACGGCAAAAATGCATAAAAAATCGTTATCGGAAAGATGCCGGAAAGAAGATGGGTAATCCTGGCTGAGAATCCTGATTTTTCATTGCCTAGGCCGTATTTCAAAAAGAAATCCGGATTTAATACAAATGGACAACTTTTTTGGTGGCAAAAAAATCTTCTTCAAAAAATGCTGAAATATCATATAATCTGCACTTATAATGGATTTGGTTGAGTTCTTCCATGAAGTCGCCTCCCTTCAGGTACAGGATTCCATTGGGGATTTCATTTTTTTGTTCCTTTGCGATTTTTCCTTTGATCCAACCCGCAAATTTTGGCAAAGCTGTTACGGCTCTGCTGATAATAAAATCATATTGTCCTTTTGCGTTTTCAGCCCTGTCCCGGATAGCTGTCACATTGTCAAGCTGAAGAGAAGCAGACACTTCCTTAACCACTTTTACTTTTTTTTCAATGGAGTCAAGCAGGAAGAAATCACTTCCGGGAAACATGATGGCCAGGGGGATGCCCGGAAATCCCCCGCCGGTTCCCACATCCAGAATCCGGGTGCCGGGGGCGAAGTTGATTACCTTTGCAATGGCCAGCGAATGCAATACATGGTTGGTGTAAAAGTTGTCCATGTCTTTGCGCGATATTACATTGATTTTCTGGTTCCAATCGTGGTAAAGGGGAAATAGCTGTTCCATCTTTGCCATCTGGGTGGAATCCAGGTGAGGAAAATACTTTTTGATTGCTTCCATCGTTAGTTGATAATGAATGAACTGCTGCTGCAGATACCTATTTGCCTGCAAAATTATTGAAAGTAAATTGCCTGGTGGCTATTTTGCAAAAATTAAGTAGGTTTGTCATTGGAAAAATCAACAATGCATTTTTCGTGCATAGAACATGATAGTTGTTGGATTTCTGCTCTTAAAGTTGAATTGTTAACGTGTAAATTTGCATAAAAAAATATTATGATCAATACTTTCCGGTTTTCCATTCACAAGGCAACGTTTTTATTGCTTTTGGGTTTTGTTACCCTTTTTCCTGTCAAGTCAATTTCACAGGAAGGTTTGAGCCTTACCGATTACATTGAAAACTACCAGGAGATTGCTATGGAGGAGATGCGAATGCATGGCATCCCGGCGAGCATCAAACTGGCACAAGGCATTCTGGAGTCTGGTTTTGGCAACAGTGATTTGGCTGTTATTGCCAACAATCACTTTGGGATCAAATGCCATGGCTGGAATGGGCGAACATTTCACAAAGATGATGACAAACCTGATGAGTGCTTCCGGGCATATGACGATCCGCTGCAGTCTTTCAGAGACCATTCCGCTTTTCTTACCGGCAGAACGCGTTATGCAGCCCTTTTCGAACTGGACGTGACCGATTATAAAGGCTGGGCAAGAGGTTTGCGGCGGGCCGGCTATGCTACCAATCCACGATACCCGGAACTGTTGATTGGAGTTATTGAGCGAAATAACTTGTATGAGTTTGACAGGATGGTGGTTGCCGGAGAAGATTATAAACCCGGCAGAATCAATCGGCCGGCGCAACGGCCTGTTGCTTCGGGAAACACGCCTCAAAGCAGAGGAGATGATTTTCCTTCGGTAGGAATCGGACGTGAAGTGCACGAGAACAATCGAATTCGTTATGTTTATGCCCGTACAGGGGATACACCGGAATCCCTGGCCGATGAGATGGGTATTTGGACATGGGAAATTCGGAGATACAATGATTTGGAAAAAACAGGCAAACTTACTGAAGGAGAGATTGTATACCTGCAGCCTAAAAGAAGAAGTGCCAGTCAAAACTGGCATGTGGTTGAAGAAGGAGAGACCATGCTGGAAATATCGCAGAAATATGGTGTCCGCCTAAAAATGTTGTACAGGAGAAATGATATTGAGCCCGGCACGGAGCCTCAGCCGGGACAGCGGTTACAGCTGCGGGCGAGAATTCGCCGTTAAGAAAGCCTTGTTTCAGGGTTCACCGCAGTGTATTTTCACATGGGTTTCGGCTTCTTCATAACCCAGTTCCAGAGCCTGTCGTAAATCTTTGCAACCTGACCGCAGTTGCCGGTTTTTGATTTTGGCCTGGCCGCGGTTAAAATAAGCTTCTGCATAATCAGGTTTTAACAGGATGGCCCTGTTGTAATCGGCAATTTCACTGCTTGCCCTGTAACGCAGGCGATACTTGGTATAGGCACGCCAGAAAAAAACTTCGGCATCATTGGGGTAGATTCGGATAGCCCGGTCGAAATCGGTTTTGGCTTTTTCATATTCACCCAGTTGAAACTGGGCATATCCGCGACCAAAATGTGCCTGGTAAAGCTCTTCATACTCAGGCTGCAAGCGGATGATACTCGAAAAATCTTCAACGGCACCTTTGTAATCCCCAAGCTCCATCTTTGCCTTTGCCATTCGGGCAAAATCCCGGACTGTCTGGCTTTGAATGTCCGAAAAAAACAGGAAGGCAAATGTCAGGGTTATAAAAATGTACTTCATCGGGTAATGTTTTATGGTTAGTGTATCTGTGATACGTAAAAATCATGCCATGGTAACGCAAAAGTAGTTTTTTTTTATGATAAACAATGATTTTGCTTTACATGTGTTGGTGATAAACTACTGTTTTAGTGGTGTTCCCGACGAAAAAGTTACTATGGGATGCTATGGAATTTTTAAACCCGGTTGAACCCTCTGAGGCTTTGTGAAATTTATAAAAATGCCCTATTACAACAGGAAACTAATCCTGCCGTTTTCTTTTCATATACGCTGAAAATGCCCCGGTTGACCAAAGTGCCCATGCCACGAGGACGGGTTGAAATAATAACCTGATAAATCTTGCCCGATCTGTGTCAAGACCAAAAGCATCAACCTCATTGACATACTGTGCAATATTTCCCGGGAAAATCAGTACAAAAAATACAGCCACTATCCAACCGGTCACAGCTTTCCATTTGGGCAACAGAATCAATGCCGTTCCAAGGGTTATTTCAACAATCCCCGAAAGAACCACCACCAGATCGGTAGACATAGGTACCCAGTCGGGTACCTGGGCAGTAAATTCCATTCTTTGAAATGTCAGGTGAGCAATGCCTGCAAACAGGAGAAAGGCTCCCAGTAAAATTCTTAAAAGGCTGCGAAACCAGTTTGTTTTGACATTGTATGCCCAATTGAGTTTTTTGGCTAATTCCATAATCTTCAAATAATAGTGCGTTATAATAAATATCACTTGCGACTCAAAGATAATGAATTTATTGAATGTTGGTGATAGTGCAAGCGCTCCCTTGGGTGATTGAGAATGTTGTTTTTCCTGTGAAAATACATCCGGCAGATTAGCGGTCTGCTAACAAATTTTTAATACTGCTTCGCTGTCTGTTTTCAAAGTTATACACATACGCACCCTGCAAGGCCACACTCCAGCAGTTGATGCCCAGGCTGTCGCATTCGTTTTTCCATTGCCGGTGCTGGCGCAGGGCATTGGAGTTGTCAAACACAAGTGCGCGGGCAGGCATTACCTCTGTAAGTTGTGAAACTGACAAGCGCGGGTTGCCCCGGATGATAAGATGGTCAAGGGTATCGGGGAAAAGTCGTTGGGATGGGATTTCAAATTGATTGTCGATGATTCGGACAGTGTGCCCTTCTATGTTGATAAAGTCTTTATATTTGAAAAGATAGCGCTCCTTTATTGTTTCGTCTGTTAATAATTTAGGGTTAGCTGAGCGGTAACCACTTTTTAGCCGATGATCTTTGATGTTGAACTGAATAGCACCGGGATTGTCAAGTACATTTTCACAGGCAAAAAAGTAGCAGTTTCCCTGGTGTAGAATATCTACAGCGGTCCCCCGGGGTATGTGGTAAACCACCAGTTGCTTCCTGTTTTTGTTTGTGAGATGTTGACTGGTGAGAGAAATGCTCAACAGCAATGAACCTGCCACCAATGGATAAATCAGCCTTTTCTGTTTATTCATCCATAACAAACCGGTTACAGCGATTAAAAAGAAAATCAAGAGCTTATCGTGAAAGCCTATGACAAGATTGTTGGCAGTGGATCCCGGCAGACCCTCAATTATGCGAACTGCTGTGTGCAGCAACAATATTATCCATGACAGCACCATCCCGACGTATTGAGATATAAATGCTACAGGAGCTGTGAGAAACAAAAGAAGTCCGCCTTTAATAATCAAGCCTGTTAGTGGAATTACAGCCAGATTGGTAAGGAGAAAATAATTGGGAAACTGATTGAAATAATACAGTGCCAGCGGTCCGGTGCCCAGTTGGGCTGCCAGAGAAACTGTTATGATTCCCCAGGCATGGTCAAGTATTTTATTTTTAAAGAAAAGCTGCTTGTAAAACAGGGGTTGAAGAGACACGATGCTGATAACTGCGATATAGGAAAGTTGAAATCCGATTCTGCTGATGATAAAGGGGTTGGTTATCAACAGAACCAGTGCTGATGCCGCAAGTGTATTATAGATATTGGTAGATCGGAGAAAGGTTTGCCCCACCGCCACAAAACTAAACATAGTGGATGCCCGCAAAACTGAAGGGGCAAATCCGGTAATAGCTGCATAGAACCAAATGAGAATAATAATTATCACTGTTTTCAGATATTTGCCTCCTTTAAACCGTGTGAGAAATCCAAACATCACATTCAGCGCCAGGAATATAATGCCCACATGCAGCCCTGACACGCAAAGAATGTGCATAGCTCCTGCACCTGCAAACTCACGCTGCAGATCCTCATCAAGGTATTCGCGGTATCCCAGCAAAAGGGCAGATGCTACGGCAAAATCACGCCCCTTGATATTGTTTGCCTCCAGGGTCTTCAGGGCCGTGCTGCGCATGGAATGGGCCGCCGTAACAATAGGATTGCCTTCATTTCTTCCTGTATGATACCATTCTCCTGTGCGGCGATATGACTGATGAAATATGTTCTGCCTCGATAAAAAGTGTTTGTAATTGAAGGAGTTGGGATTTTGCGGCTCCCGTGTTTCCTGGTAGAAGTTTTCTATCAAGATGATGTCGCCATACTGAAGGGTGTTTACTTCCGGTGATTTTTCGAACCAGAGAATGATCCTGCCACTGACATATTTTATTTTATCTTCTCCTATAACATGGGTTACCTTTCCTACCACCTGGAATGAATTGGTTTTTTCCGCCACAGGTTCAGTAAGTCTTATCTGCAGCATGGTATTTTCTTCGCTGTGATGGCTGAAATGGTCAGGGCTGGTCAGTTCATAGCGGCTTTGGGCCAGCACATACCCTGCGAAAAAAAGGAAAAGCATTACATTAAGTCCGTAGATAAAACTCAGATGAAAATGGGAGAGCAAATATTTGTAAATGATAATGCCTGCCAGAAAGAATATAAGCAGCACAGCCAGGATAATGTACAAATGCAGAAAATATTCAATAAAGGTAAAACAGGTTACACCCGCCAGCAACGGTAACAGAATCCTCACCATGGGTATGTGTGAGTAGTGCGTCATACCTGTAATTTTAGATTAGGACTAATCTGTGGGAGGAATGTCTAAAATAGCAAAAAATACGGATAAAACAAAATGAAAAATGATTAAAGAATGGGTTCATTCAGGCGGAAATCCATGATAGAAATGGTTTCTTACCTAACGGACTTCCTAAAAAAAACTTCCTTTCCAGCTATTTTTCGAGAAAATCCACAACGATAGTTGCTGCTTTTTCCGATGCGCCGCTACCCCCTAACTTCTCCCGCAAGATGGCATAATTATCCGTCATGGTTTTGCGGGATTCACTGTTTTCGGTCAGGTTTTTCAGCTCATTTACCAGGTTTTTGGGGTTGCATTCTCCCTGTATCATTTCTCTGACTACCTCTTTGTCCATGATGAGGTTTACCAGTGAAATAAATTTTATATTTACCAGCTTTCTGGCAATCTGGTAGGAGAGATAGCCGGCCTTGTAACAGACGACCTGAGGGGTTCCTATCAGGGCGGTTTCAAGGGTGGCGGTGCCGGAAGTGACCAGGGCAGCATGAGCGTGCTGCAACAAGGCGTAAGTTTCACCAAAAATCACCGGGATGTTGGTGTTTTCCGGCAAAAAGCCCTGGTAGTAATCCTGTGTATGGGCACGGGTACCGGCAATCACAAACTGGTATTGCGGGAAATGCATTGCAGTAGCTGCCATGACCGGCAGCATTCTGGAGATTTCCTGTTTTCTGCTGCCGGGCAAAAGGGCTATGATATTTTTGTCGGGAAGTTGATGCTTACGCGTGAAATGGCTGAATTCTTCACCCGCAATATGGCTTTTGAGTGCATCCAGCAAAGGGTGCCCCACAAAGTCAACCTCGTAATGGTTTTGCAGGAAAAAGTCTTTTTCAAAAGGCAAAATCACAAGCATCTTATCAATATCTCTGCGGATTTTCTTCACCCGTGATTTGTTCCATGCCCATACTTGTGGAGAGATGTAATAGATGGTTTTTATCCCGTTTTCTTTACAAAACTGTGCAATGCGAAGGTTAAATCCCGGGTAGTCAATAAAAATTACACAGTCGGGTTTATACTCCAGAATATCTCTTTTGCATAACCTGATATTGCCCAATATGGTGGAAAGGTTCATGAGCACCTCAGCAAATCCCATAAAAGCCAGTTCATTGATATGCTTAACGAGTGCAGCCCCTTCCTGCTTCATCAAATCACCACCCCAGGCTCTGAACGCCGCTTCAGCATCTTTGTTCTTAATCTCTTTTATCAGGTTGGAGCCATGCAAATCTCCCGATGCTTCGCCCGCAATGATGTAATACTTCATTTTTTCATGGTTTGATTGACCCTGCAAACGCTTTTAGGGCAGAGGGGCGTCTGCAATTACCCATTGTTTTATTACAAAACATGCAGATAAACAAATACACCGGCATAGAAAAACGTAGAGAGCAGAATACCTCTGCCGGTTTTGTCAAATTTCAGGTTTACCATATAATATCTGAAGATAAACATATTGGCAAATATACCTGCCAGCTGCATGGTAGATTCTTTAATGAAGTAGATGTTCAGTGATTCGTCAATGCGGCCCCATTGGTCCATGGCAAAATATATTATGCCATAAATAACCAGGGGTAATAAAATGCCCAGGGCAGCTCCCAGTATCCAGTTATCTCTTTTAAGCATCAAACTTCCAGTCTTTTAGTTTGCTGATGAGATTGTGTGCCGTAAAATCATATTGGATAGGTACCACTGAAATGTATTTGTGTACCAGGGCCCATTCATCGGTTTCATCAACATCTTCGTGCAGTTGAAATTTACCGGTTAGCCAGTAATAGTCTTTTCCGCGGGGATCTTTTCTGTGGTCAAACTCTTCCACCCAGTTGGCATTGGCCTGACGGCAAATTCGCACTCCTTTGATTTCATGTTCTTTAACGGCGGGAATATTCACATTGAGGCAATTCCCTTTGGGCAGGCCATGCTCCAGTACATTGCGCACAATCTGCTGGATATATTTTTTTGCTGAAACAAAGTCGGCATCCAGTTTATAATCAAGGAGAGAGAACCCCACACTGGGTATCCCTTCCATGGCTCCTTCGATAGCTGCAGACATGGTGCCGCTGTAAATTACGTTGATGGAAGCATTGCTGCCGTGGTTTATCCCTGAAACCAGAATGTCAGGTTTTTTGTGCAGCACTTTGTTCACGGCCAGTTTTACACAATCTACCGGGGTGCCGCTGCAACTGAACTCCTGGTGGTCGCCTTCCGTACTGAGTTTTTCCAGGCGCAAAGGGTGGGTGATAGTAACCGCGTGACCCATCCCGCTTTGCCCTTTATCGGGAGCCACCACCACTACTTCTCCGATTTCCAGCATGAAGGAAATGAGGTTGCGGATGCCAGGGGCCATAATGCCATCGTCGTTGGTAACTAATATTACTGGTTTATGCATAGTTGTTTGAATTTTTGGCAAAGCTATTAAGAATAAATGTTTTGGCAACAATTTAATTGTTGCAGTTTTCGTTTCTTAATTTGAATTTGCCGGATTTAAACTTTGGTAACCCCGCCGGAAACAATGAACTTCATAAATTCTGCTGAATTGGCTTCTACCGGAATTACATTCTCTGCAGGCACAATAAACATGTTCCCGGAGAAGTTGTAGGAGTGAGGCAGGTAAACCGCCACAAAGTCATTGCTAATGCCAATATTCATTAATTCCCGCTCGGTGATAAAACCCAGTTTCCTGATGTTGCTTTCCCTGTTCATGATTACCATAACAGGCTCGGTAAATTTCTTTTTTTGCCCTACAAATGCCGAAAGCAAATCTGAGATGGAAGTGTAGAGAATCTTTACCAGCGGTATTCTTTCAATTACACTGCGAAAAATAAAAGCCAGTGGCTTTTTGATAAAAGCTGCTCCGGCAAACCCGATTAGAGCTATGGAACCCACAATTATCAGCAGTCCCAGTCCGGGGAATTTCATAGGCAAAAGCCCGTCTACCCAGCCCAGCAAAGTGTAGATAACAAAAAGGGTGATGGAAATAGGGGCAATGAGGAGCAAACCCTGCAGAAAATGGTTTATGAATTTACGTAAGAAGTTTTTCAGAAGATCTTTAATGGGAGTCATGGTTTTCTAATGGCAAAAGTGAATTGTATAGGTTGAGTAAATAATAACAGATTAAACAAGATGAAGCAGTTGTTGTTTATAATATGCTCATTTAAATAAACATGAAATTAGGTTAACTATTTTTAACTACAGACAGAATGGCACTGCTTTGATGGCTGGCTTACTTTTTGTCAAAGTTTCAGCGAAATTATTAAAAAGAAACTAAATCTCTAAAGATATGATAGGAATATATGTCATTTTTGGTGTCTTCATGTTGATCAGCTGGTTGGTATCCAATCGGTTGAAATCAAAATTCACAAAGTATTCGAAGGTGGGTTTACGATCAGGTCTATCGGGTAAAGAAATTGCCGAAAAGATGCTTCGTGAGAGCGGAGTAGATGGGGTTCGTGTAATATCAACCCCGGGTAAACTGACGGACCATTACAATCCGATGGACAAAACTGTAAACCTGAGTCCTGAAGTGTACAGCGGGCGTAGTATCTCTGCAGCTGCTGTGGCAGCGCATGAGTGTGGTCACGCGGTTCAGCATGCAAGATCTTACGCTTTTCTGAAAATGCGTTCAGCCCTGGTGCCTGTTATCAGTGTCAGCTCACGTTATATGCAATGGATTTTGCTCATCGGAATTCTTACTGTGCAGGCCTATCCGGGAATTTTGCTGGCAGGTATTGTCATGTTTGGTCTTACCACTTTGTTTAGCTTTATTACGCTTCCTGTTGAGTTTGACGCTACACACAGGGCCCTGGTATGGTTAAGGGATACAGGGTTAACGGTTGGCGAAGAACACAGCAGTGCAAAAGACGCCCTCAAGTGGGCTGCGCTCACTTATGTTGTTGCAGCGTTGGCGTCGTTGGCTACCTTACTCTATTACATTATGATTTTTCTTGGAAGCAGAAGGTAATTGCTGTTGAAAAACTATTAAAAACCGGCGGATTGTTATTTGCCGGTTTTTTTATGCTTTTCAGCTGCCTTCATAATGCAGTCCCATAGTCGCGCTGCTGTATTGTCCCAGGAAAAGATTTTTCTGCGTTCACGCCCTTTTTCGATAAGGCTGTTACGCAGGGTTTCGTTGGTGCTGATCTTTGTCATGGCTTCTGCAATGGCTCCTATATTGAAAGGATCCACCAGCAGTGCAGCATCTGCAGCTACCTCAGGCATGGAGGTTACGTTGGAGGTAATTACGGCCGTATCGCAATTAAATGCTTCCAGGATGGGAATGCCGAAGCCTTCAAAATAGGGGACAAAAACCAATGCCTGAGAGGCGGCATATAGTTGTCTTAACTCAGGTGTTTCCTGCCGACCCAGAAAAATAACATCCTGCCGGTGTTCCAGTTTATCATAGGCATCGTTGATGGTATTTGTCCACCATTTTTTATTGCCTACAATGACCAGTTTGGTGTTTTCCCGGTCCTGTTTCTTAAACCTGTCAAATGCCGAAAACATCCGGGCAATATTTTTACGGGGGATGAGAGCTCCCACGTAAAGAAAAAAGGGTTTTCCCTGCGAAAATCTGTCCCTGGTTTGCTGTTGTTCTTCCAAACGGGTAGGTTGGTAATCCGGATTGCAGCCATTGGGCGTTACGTCGATTTTCTCTTCGGGAATATTATAGGTTTTAACAATATCACTTTTTGAAAATTCACTTACCGTGGCAATACGTGTAGCTTTTTTTGCATAGCGCGGAAACAGCCTGTTGTAGTAGTTGCGCGTCCAGAAAGGCAGGTCCCCGGGATTATGAACAAAATTCAGATCGTGAATTACCTGCACGCAGGGCACGGAAGTCAGTTGGGTCATCCAGCCATCAGGAGAAACAAACAGGTCGGCTTTTAACTTCTTCAGCAGAAACGGCATAAAAATCTCAAACCGCAGAAACCAGAGAAACGGATGTCTTGATTGCGGATGCAATATGATTATTCGCGTATTGTCAGTAAATTTCAAATGAGCAGAGGGTTTCCTGTCGAATACCAGAAAAAAATTGTGTTCCGGATGGGAGGCAGTAATCCTCTTTAGTGTTTCGTATGTATACCAGCCTATGCCATCGAGCTTGCCATATAGCATCAGCTGGGTGTTTACTACTATGTTCATATTGGTTTGTGGTGTAGTTGGTCCGGCAAAAGTAAAAGAAAAAACTGTACTCCTTAAGAAAAATGCTTTTGCAGGAACGTTTTCATGTGTCTGAAAAGAGCCGCCACAGGCAATCCCATCACATTGTAAAAACATCCTTCTATTTTTTTTACCCCAATCATTCCTATCCATTCCTGGATACCATAGGCTCCGGCTTTGTCAAAAGGTTTATAATTTTGAATATACCAGTTGATTTCTTCCCGGGTAAGGGTGTGAAAAAATACTTTGGTGGTTTCATGAAAACACTCACTTTGCCCCTGTGAACTCAGGCAAACCCCCGTTATCACATTGTGGTGAGTTCCGTTGAGCATCGAAAGCATTTCGAAAGCTTCTTTCTCATCCGAAGCTTTGTTGAGTATCTGCTTATCTTTCACCACGATGGTGTCGGCAGTGATGAGGAGGTTGTTTTCCTGCAACTGGTTTCTGAAAGGTTCGGCTTTTTGCCGGCAAAGAAACTCAGCAATTTCTTCGGGGGCAAGGTTGGAGGGAAAGTTCTCCAGGGTTGGGATAACCTGTGTTGTGAAACGGAAGCCTGCATCCTGCAGCAATGCTTTTCTTCTGGGAGACTGAGAGCCCAGTATCAGGTCGATTTTTTTTAACTGGTTGAAAATTTGCATGAAGTGTTGGTCAGATTTTTCATGACCCGGAACAACAAGGCTCCGGCTATTGGTTTTTTTCTTGTTTATTTTACAAAATACTAAAGCCCTCCTGAATGTAAAAATACAAAATCACCATGGAGAGCACCCCGCCAAGCATGGTGAGCTTGGCAAACCTGCTCAGGTAGTTGTAGTCCGATTTTTCTGCCGCATTGATGGTTTTGTTGATCATCATGATAAAAGGAAGCTGTACAGCAAAAATAAGATAGACAAAAAGCAGGTCGAAATCTCTTCTCACCAGGTATACCTGCATGGCAATGACCAGAGCTACCAGGGCAATACTGAAAAAAATGATGATTCTTTTGGTGGTTCTTATCCCGGATACGATGGGAATGGTTTTGCATCCGGTTTTGGCATCACCCCTGATGTCTTCAGTATCTTTGATAATTTCTCTTACAAGCGTAGCCAGAAAGGCAAAAAACGCGTAAGACCTTACCAGGAAAGAAATACTGTTGATAGCAGCAGTGTTGGTGATGGCTGTTCCGTTGAGGGCCTGAAAATCAAAAACCCACACAATTGCCACCACGAAAGCGGCCAGTACAGCTACAATAAAATTCCCGATGAAATACTTCTTTTTGTAGCGAATGGAGTACATCCACAATAAAAAGGGGATAACGATAAACAGGAACGCAAGTTGCCAGTTGCCCACGGTTAGGGAAAGGAATACACCCAGGACAACACCGGCTACATTAAACAATGAGTGGTAAAAGATGGCTGTACGGCGGGAGATGTGTTTGCCCAGAACTATTTTATCGGGTTTGTTGATGCGGTCGGCGCGCAGGTCGAAATAATCGTTGATGGCATAACCTGCAGCTGTTATAAAAAGGGTAGAAAGTACCAGCAGGGCAAACGAAAGATGGGATAGTGCCGGTTCAATACCATTCTGTGCAAGCAGGGGAATGATGATGGCATATCTGACAAGGTATTGTGTCAAAGCCACTACTGCCAGGTTGGGCCAACGAAAAAGTCTGAAATATGCCAGCATGATTTAGTTTTTATATCCGTTTCAGTGAAGCAGAATTACCAGTGAAAGCCATCTTCATCAAACCAGGTTTGCTGCACTTTCATAACCTGTTCAATGACATCCCTTGCACACCCTCTTCCCCCGGCAACCGGAGAAATGTATTTGCTGACATGCTTTATCTCTTCGGCTGCATCAGCCGGGCAGGCTGACACACCTACTTCGCGCATTATCTCGTAGTCGGGGATATCATCGCCCATGTATAAAATGCTTTTCATTTCAAGATTGTCTTCCTTTACAATCTTGTGAAAAACTTCCAGTTTGTTGCCTATGGCAAGGTATATTTCATTTATGCCCAGCCCCTTAAATCTTTCCCTGACCGCTTCAGAGTTTCCACCGGAAATGACGATGATCCGGTATCCCTTTTTTACTGCCAGTTGCAGGGCGTAGCCATCTTTTACATTCATGGTGCGAAGCATATCTCCCTGGGTAGTAAGAAGAACTATGCCATCGGTCATTACTCCGTCAACATCAAAAATAAAGGTCTTGATATCAGCTAATAAGGTTTTGTAATTGGACATAATCGATGGGTTTTATTTTTTGCTGTTTTGCATGATACTTTGCGATATAAAATTATAAAGATTCCTATAATTGGGCAAAGAAGAAAGTTGATCCAGGTGTTTTTGCATGATTTTGTCATCTTTCCTTGCCGCGGGGCCGGTTTGCACAAGAGAAGGCTTCTGCTGCACAGCCTTTCTGATGGTTTCCTGAATCAGCGGATGCATGATATCGAATGAAATGTCTTTGCTCTCAAGGATTTCTTCAGCAATGCTGAAAAGATGATTGGTGAAGTTGCATGCGAATACGGCTGCAATATGAATGGTTTCCCGTTGTTGAGAATCAATGAATCTTACATCGTGGCTAATATCCGAAGCTAGTTCAAATAATGCCTGTCGGTGGTTATCGGTGGTTGCTTCAATACAAAGAGGGATGTTCGCAAAATCCGGCTGTATGCTTTTAGAGAAGGTTTGCAAGGGGTAAAATACCCCGGCCCGCAGACCTGCTTCTTGCAGTATTTCAATGGGCAAACTGCCTGAAGTATGTACTGCAAATACATCTTTCAGGGGAAAAGCCTTCAGTATATCCTCCAAGGCATTATCTGCCAGGGAAAAAATATACATGTCCGCCCCCGGATATACGTAGCTCAAATCAGAGGTGAAGTCAGTGTCGAGTTTGCGGGCGAGAATTTCGGCTGCTCCGATAGTACGGCTGTAAACCTGCAGGATGCGTCTGCCGTTTTCCTGCAGTGCTGCTCCCAGGTGTGTGGCCACATTGCCTGCTCCTAAAAGTACAATCTTTTCGATCCGATCCATCTTCAGCCCTGAATGGTTTAAAGATCAAAAATACGGATTTTAGCGTTACCACAGTCTTATGATTTTCAAATTCATGTCTGCACGCTGATTACATCATTGAGAATCGGCTGTTTGGCTGTAGTTTATTTTGCTTCCCTTGTTTTCCATCTTTTGCGGAAAGTCATCCAGAAGCCTGTCAGCATAATGATACAACTCAGCCATAACAAATTGATGTAGGGGAAGATGATGGTTTTAATGATGATAAATTCCGGCTCTTCCTGGTACAATTCTACCATGATGGTAAAAGGTTTTTCGCTCACCTCGCTGAAGCGGAAGCGGTAATCCAGTTCACGGATGGTATCATCATGATAATGGATGGAATTGCCCTGTAGTGCAAACCTTGGATTTACCTGGAATTCCTGCCCAAAATGAGTGATGACATCAATGGTGGCTTCAACAATGATACTCCCGTCTTCTTCCGGATCTACCGCTTCGATGGCGCTGAGTACCATGAGGTTGTTTTCAAAGCTGATGGTATCGCTACGTGTCATTTCAAGGGTTTCCAGCAGTTTCGGTTCATGGGCATGGGTGTGACCGGCATGGCTTTCCACATCAGCAAAAGTAATATAGGTAAAGATATCTTTACCAGGGTACACTTTTGCGTAAGGGTTGTAAACGTTGCCCATGGTCTCGTTCAGCTTGATGGTGGGTTGTGAGCTGAAAACCTTGTAATACTCCCCCTGGTTGTTTTTCCTCAGAAAGTCAATCTGGTAAAAAATATCTTCTCCTTCTCTGCGATGTCCTTTGTAAGTAACAAAATAACTTCCCATGGGAAGAATCTCGTCTTTGATCAAGAGCAGGTTTTCATTGGCAGGGAATGCTTCTCCCAGATTGTAACCAGAAGTATTTTGGGAAATGGTATCCTTTTGCGAAAACGTGAGCACGATGGCTACCAGGAAAAGAGCAATACCCAGGTGGCTGATGAGTGCCGGAGTGTTGGCCAGGGTTTTGCGAAACCTGAGCAACATGTCAAGAGAGGAAAACAGGGCAAACATGCCTGCAAACAGGAATATTCTGTGTGCCAGCTGATTTACTTCAGAGAAGAAAATAATCAAAACCGAAGTTGCCAGGGCAAGCCCGAAAGACAAAGCAGAGGATGTCAGAAACTTCTTCATATCGGTCCTGCCCCATTTCAGAAAATGGGCCAGTGCCATCAGAACAGCAACCAACACTGCAAAGGGAAGCTGCCAGGTATTATAGTGATGCACCACGTCGGCAGGAGGACTCAGTTCGCTTCCGAAAATTTTGTTCCAGACCGGAATAGAGGTGGTGAATATGATTTGAAAAGCAGATAATACGAGCACCATGGCGGCTATAAAAAGCCAGAACTCTTTGCTGATGGGTTCCTCATTATCTTTTGAAGGCAGTTTCCGGTAGTTTCTTATCAGTACCACTACCGAAAGGATCAGCAATGAGAACAGGTAAACAAGAATGTGATTTCCCATCCCGTCATTTCCAAAGGAGTGTACCGATGTGTCGGCAAGCACACCGCTGCGGGTGAGATAAGTACTGTAAATCACGAAAATGAAGGACAGGAAGGTAAACAAAAATGCAGGGAAAAGATTTTCCTGCTTTTTTCGGGCTACCAGCATCAGGTGCAGGGCTGCTACGAGGACCAGCCATGGCACCAGTGAAGCGTTCTCGATGGGGTCCCAGGCCCAGAAACCTCCGAATGTGAGCGATTCATACGCCCAGACTCCTCCCAGCAAAATCCCTGCTCCCAGGAAAAAGATGGCAAGGTTGGTCCAGGGCAATGCCGGACGAATCCATTCTAAATATTGTTTTCGCCACAAACCGGCAAGCGCGTAGGCAAATGGTACAAGGGTGAGGGCAAAACCGATGAACAAGACCGGCGGGTGCGACATCATCCAGAAGTTGCGCAGCAATGGGTTAAGCCCGTTACCATCTACTATGAGAGATAAATAATGGGGATTCTGGAAGAACTCACTGACTGCATTCTCCGGTACCTCCCGCAGCAGCGTAAATGGACTTGAGCCTATCTGCTGCCCGAAAAATGTGATCCCCAGCAACATGGAACTCATGAAAACCTGTGAGAAGGCAACAACAGACATTACTTTGTTTTCCCACCGACCCGCATACCTGAGCAACAATAAGCCTATCGCTACCTGACACAAGGCCCAGAAAAGAAGACTGCCCTCCTGACCCGCCCAGAAAGAGGCAATCAGGTACCCCAAACCGAGGTCGTTTTCCACATGAACCCATACATATCGGTATTCATAATACCGGTTGAGCAACAGGTACATTAAAAGTACCGATGCAAGAACGATGAAGAAACTGTGTGCATACCAGGCATATCGTGCCCAGTTGCGCCACCTGCTCATGTCCTGAGGATTTTCGCGCGAAGCCTGCAGGTAAAAGAATGCAGTTAAAAAGGCTGCAAGAAGTCCGATGATGAGAGAGAAATGGCCCAACTGGCCTGGGAGCAGGTGTTCGCCTACATACTGAATGTCCATGGGATGTCGGTTTGTTGATTAGAGGTTTACGGGGGCAAAAATACACAAATATTTTTCAATAAAAAGGTATTTGCTTACCGTAATGATGTTAATCTGGCATGTATTCCTTCACTTCAATTCTGACATTTATTTTGCGGTTCCTAAAAAAAAGGTTCTGGAGGGCTGTAGCCTGCAGAACCTTTTTTTAGTATCTATGAGAAGATGTTACCAGCGATAGCTGGGCTTAGGTTCTTTGGAAGAGAATCCCGCTGCTATGTTGATCCCGAAATGGATGTTAAATGTCTGGAATGTCTGGGGCTGAAAGGCCGGAAAGTAGTTGTCGGCAACCACGTAAAGCTGTACAGGCCAGATATTAACATGAAACCCTAATCCCAGGTTGTGGAAGTTCCCGTGTATGATGGAATAGCTCAGTGTTGATCCGAAACGATTGATGGGCTGAAAGTTATAGGATGCCGTAAATGACGGGTAGAAATCCCCGGCAAATAACTCTCCTCTTCCCAGCAGAGCAAATTTGTGCATGGGAGTGAGGTTGTATGCAGCAGAGATAAAAAATTTGGGTGCCATCATCAGGGTGTAAGCATTGGTGGTTTCCTCCAGGTTGAACAAGTCAATGATGCTGTCCGTAATTTCTTCGAAAACAGTGTCGTTGTCGTTGCCAAATACTTCATCAAAGTCAAGTCCTTTAAATTCAACCTCCCCGTTTACCCGAAAGTTTTCTGCATCTCTTTTCCAGTTGATAAAGCCCAAATCCCTGATACTGGCTGCGAAAGTAAATTGTTCGTTCAGCTCATAGGTTGCTCCAAGATCAACGGCCAATCCCATGTTGGCTGTTTGGGTTAAGTAATTTTGAAGATCATCGTCCTCAAAATCGAAATCATTGTCTCCAATATCCTCCAGGGGTGCCAGGGTGAAAGGAAAAGATTTGTTGATAAGCAGGTTGGTGTTGAGCAGCAATTCGTAATTGTCGGGGCCGGTAAAGAGGCTGAGTTCTGTTTTTTCAAAATTGATATTTGACATTCCCTGCAAAACTTTTGCTCTAACGCCAGCGGTAAGTTCGTCAGTCCATTTCCGTGAAAACCCCACTCCGAATTCTCTGAAATGGGTAAAATCGAATGATGGAGAACCAATTTGTGCGGCCACACCTTCCTGTCTGAAACCATCATTTCCTTCAATGAGCAGGCGCATAAAATCTCTGGAGTAGCCAAAGCGTGTTTCTATCCTTTCGCTGATGTTAAAAGAGAGGTAATTGATGTCTTGAAACCTGAAACCAAAACTCAGAATGTCCAGGTTCATATCAGCTATGAAATAGTTTCGGGTTTTGAGTTTAGAAAGCATGTTCTGGTCGTCTATATATAATGATCCGTCAGGATTCTGTCTTAACAAGTCCTTCACGGCAAAACCGGTATTATAGAAACCGGTGTAGACAGAAGACAAACCCGGGAGGCCCACATAATAGTTGGGCAGAGGCTGGAGTGCGGGATTGCTGTAAGATGACTGCGGAATACCCTGCATCCAGTATAGGGTTTGATACTGCTGGGCTTTTCCGGTACCTGCAGACAGGAGTATTATGGATGCAAGCAAAAAAACAGTTGCAAAACAGGAGCGTATATGATTTGTCATAATTTTCTTTTTTTTCGTGTGGTTTGCGGATTTTTTCAAAATTCAACTACATATTTAACCTGTCCTCTGATTCCCAGATCAAGTCCGATTCTGTAAGTATCAAGTATTTTTACTGTCGTGCCGTTTTCGTGATCGAAGCTACTGAGTCTGGCCTCAATGAGCAGGTTGGTTGCCTTGCGAAGATTCTCTATTTTTTGATCATCCAGTAATACTATCCTGGTGGAAATCATCGGTTCTTCTGCAATGCTTGTAGCCGGGTTAACCGGTGCAGCATCCAGCAATTTATCCTGTTGGTCAAACAGTGTATCAATAGCGTTATTGTTTTCATCCAGAAGGATCAGGTCAAGCTCAACATCCAACGGAAACCCGTTGGAAAAATTCATTTTTAACTCAACCCATTCCATTTCATCAGGGAGTTCATTTACAGAAAATTCAGTGGTGTCCTGCAGTTCAAATATGTTGATCCGACCCCATAATGGCAAATTTACTTCCATATCAATGCTGAGCTGGCTATCGTGCTTAATCCAGTTGGTGGGCTGCTGGCCGGCATCGGGGTTGATAAGACCGGTGACTTCATAAAAAAGTTCTTTGGGGGATTGTTCGGTAATATCAAAAAGGTTCGTGTTGGTGTTATCCAGCAGTTTGAAGGTGGTTAATAAAGGTTCTTCGTGCGTAACTGATGCATTCACACGCCAGGGTTCCTCAATTGCCGGGCCGGTGACAGGGATGATTTCATCTTCAATGGTTGTGGCATAGAACTCTTCTACAAAAAGGTCTATCTCTGCCCCGAAAGAATTATCTATAGCAAATTCTATGCTCGGGTTCTCGAAAACCAAACTGCCAAAAGTTGCATTGTTGAAAAGGCCCAGGGCAACACTGGTGTTTCCTACCGGAAAGTTAATCTGGTCCACATATCCCTTGATGAGGTCGTATTTCAGACCAGTCATTTCCTGACTTAACTCAATGGTATAAGGAGCATTGTCGGGAGAACCGTCGCCGGTAATAAACAGCTGGTATTCTACCAGGAAAAAGTTGGCCTCGTTATCAAATTCTATACGGCTTCCCGATAAGTCTACCTCGCCGGGGTTGTTTAGTGATACTGTACCGTTGATGGGCAGTTCCTGGCTGTCGTAAGAGTTGAGTATCCTGAAGGTCGCTTCCAGGTTGTAGCCATCCTGGGCCAGCTGACTGGCTTGTGCCGAAACTCTGAACATGCCCTCCAGAAAACTGATATAAGTAAGAATCTCACTGTTGTCAAAAGTGATGAGAAATACTTTGGGGGGTAGCGTCATGCCATCAGGACCTGCAGGCACAATATTGTCGTAGGTGATAACCTGTGACTGGTCATTTACCGAGAATATATCGCTGGCAGGAACGGAGAATATCTGTCCCGAATACACCAATGTTATCAGGTCTTCTTCGTCTACATCAATGCCACCAAAATCGCCAACATCAATCAGGTCATCAAGGCTGATACTTGCGTTTACCAATGGAACTGCTACAACAGGACCATAGGTATAATCCCCGATGTTGTCAATCTCGTCAATATAACTGTGGTCGCATGAGGGTAGCATGAACAATGGCACGAACAGGACTGCCATTATCAGCAGGGTTGTCTTACTTTTTTTTAGGGTTGTTTTCATGTGGTTGATATTTTGTTAGTCTCAAATGTATGTTAAAATGTGGAAATAAAAAAAGCAAAATGTTAATAAATAAGTGTTTTTGCAGAAGGTTAGCCTTTCTCTTTGATGTTAATGTTGTAACTTCTTAGTTGATTGCCAAGGCCCGTCACCAGGATATAATCGCCTGACTCTTTCAGCTCGATATAGAATGGGGTGTCACCACTAAGGGGAAACGGAGCTGGAATAATTCCCTCCCGGTTTACCATAAACAGCCGTTTGCCTTCCTTGTCGGTAATGGCCACGTAATGGGTGTTGTCATTTGTTTCAATGATACGAATATCGCCATCCATGCCCCTTTCAATGGGAAGGGAAAAAATCAGCCTTGAGGCAATGCTGTATACCTTCAGGTTTCCATTGTTCAGAAATATAAGGTCTTTTTCTGTATCTCCGGTAAATGGTTGATAGGTAAACCTGTAATCACCATCGAGTGTGTCGGGTGTGACTTTGAAAACGGATCCGTCGGTAAATACCTGTTTTACAGTTCCGTGTATGCCGGGAACCATAAAGTGGGGCTTTCCGTCGCGGGGTTCGTGGGCAAAAATGCGGGTACCCGGCAGCAGTGTAATTTTTTGCTGTGGTCTGAGCCTGGAAACCCCCCGGCGGTCAAGTATCTGCACCCTGCCTGTGGTATCTGTAGCCAGCAGAAAGTCTTTTCCTTCCAGGTGCAGATGTTGCAGGGGTTGCCGAATCAGATGGTCCGATTGCCTGTATTGCCATCCGGGAACGGGCTCCCTCCTCAGGCTGTAATTATATATTCGCCGGTTTTCTGAAGGAAAGATAACCCGGTAATTTTTATTGTTGTCATAGTCAAATACTGCGATACCCGCTGATGCCGGTGCAGGAAGGCGCATGGGGTATCCTCTTACATAATTTCCGTTACGGTCGATCAGGTGTAAATAGTTGCGTGTATTGAACAGATATTGATAACGGCTGTTTTTGTAAATGTCAACCTGATGAATATCTGACATGGAAGGTCCCGATATCTCCTGCTTCCATAAAATCTCTCCGTCCTTATTGATAAGGTATAGCTGCAGGGCCTGATCCTGCAAAATAAATTCGGTCTCTCCAGTGTTATGGTTGAATACCTTGTACGGCCCTGCGTGTATGGGGGCATCAAGGTTGGTTTCCCAGTTGATAGGGTTGCTCACGTTGTATTCGCTTTTGTGAAGGAGCATGGCATTGGAAAAAGCCAGGTCACGCTCTGAAGACAGGATTTGCAGACTGAAGGAACGTCGGCTCTTTCCTGACTTTTCATTGTCTCTGTTGCTTTCTGGGTTTTCCATCGTTTCCAGGAGTCGGTTACCCATCCAGCTTCCGGCAAGCGACCGGTACAGGAAAAGGTTGTGCCCTGATTGCATAAACTCCTCCATCAGGCCTGCTTCCTCACTTCTTTCAAAGTTGAACCCAAACCTCAACACATTCATATATGATTCCAGTTCCTCCTGATCTTGAGCTGCCAAAAGATAGTTGCCGGAAAATGAAAAATAAGGGAAATCATGTTTTATCAGCCCTCCGGAAATGACCGGAAGCATTCCGGGCAGAGTTGTGCGGTATATTTTTGTTGCGAACATCATTTCTGACGATTCGCCGGGCAATACTTCTGTAATAAACTCCTTCAAACCATTGTTTTCCAGGATTTGTTCCTTGTCATGAACTCCCAGCAACAATGTTCCCTGGCTGGATTTTGAGGATTCAGTTACCACCCATGCAAGTTCTCCACTCCATATACCAGGCAAACTATCAGGGTGAATACCCGAAAGATCTTCGAATCTTTCCTGTTGACGATGAAAACCTTCCTGCTTTTCGTTGATGGACAGCCATTGATCAAAGGTAAAGGAGAATTTTTGGGTGTCAGCAATGCCCAGATAGACAATGGTTTGGGTGTTCAAAGGGATGTGCTGTGCTATATTGCTTTCTTTTTTTGGCTGACCGGCAAGGTTATCAACAAACTTCTGCCCATGCATCCCCGATTGGGCATACCCTGTAAAGAGCATCTCTCCGGCATTGTAAGAAACATCCCAGAGTTGCCACCCTGCTATATCTTCGCAAGGGATATTCAGTGGATAATGACTGTTCTGTAATTCTTGTGTGAGATGACATAGTGTCCGGGTCCGAATAAAAAGGTTATCTGAAAACCTGCCTGCAGCATTTCTAAGTGCACTGAAGTGGGCGTCGGATGCAATGGCAGTGTCGTCTTCATGTTCTTTTTGTTGTATCAGTTTAAGACTCGAGGATACAGCAATGATATTATGGTTGATGGTATAATGAAACAAAGGAGTATTGTCTGCCTTTTCTGCGGAGAACAATGTTTGCCGGTTTTCTGTACTTGAGGTAAAACCGACACCCGGGAAAAGCTTCTTCTGAATGAAAGTATTGAGTGCCTGTTCATCTATCTTTGCAGGAAAAGATACCTGAAGCAGGAAGTTCGCCAGGGGTACGTTGCCCTCAGGGTGAAGAGACAACAGGGCGCTGGCTGAATTTCTGTATTCCGACAATAGGGGGTCTTCTGAGGCAAGAGAGTCTGTCCGGTGGATGATTCCGGTGGGATTTCCTCCGGTAAATATAGCTTCTAAGTCTTGTCCAAGCGGCCCTGTGAGGGCAAAAGATTCGCGAAATAATGCCGGTTTTTTGATGTGAAAAATCATTTCTGCATCAGCAGCAATGCCAGAAAATGGGTCGGTAGATGTTTGCTGTGCCTTTTGCTGGAAATCTCTCAATACAAAGTATACCGTTATGATGACGGCCATTGTAACCAATGACAATATGATCGGAATGAGAGAAATTCTTCGCATATCTTTTTATCGTTTTACATTCTAAGCCTTATCAGTCTTAACACATCCTTCTTTGTGCAGGATTTTGAAGATCTGCTTTGGTTTACAAAATCCGCAGTAGGACAAATCCTTCCTTCTATCTTTTCATGATTTTACGGCTATGCACCGATTCTCCGGTTCTTACCTGTATAATGTAAAAACCTTCTTCCCAATGGGAAGTTTGAATCTGATGTTTACCATTATCCCAATCCGCATGGTGATATATTTTTCGTGCATACATGTCGAAAACTGAGATTTCGGCTTTCCCGTTCTGAAGTTTGCTGAACTCTACCGTAAGGCTGTTTTCAAAAGGGTTGGGAAAGGTTTTTATATGAAAAGGATTTTGAAAATCAGTGGGTTCCGTTCCTACATATTCGTCATTATATATGAGAGAAGCCAGTTGTGCACTTGCCTGCAAATCGTTGAGGTGGTCACCGGCCAGCAGGGCAAAAGCAACTGTCAGGGTATCATCTTTCAGCAGGTTAAAGGGTCCGGTAGAAATGAGTGTGCTAATATCATTGTCCTTGTCAAAGAAGCCGGCATTGTCCCTGTTGCTTTTCATGGCAGTATATTTCTGGAAGGAGGTAAACCCATTATTAATTCTCATGCTTCCGCCATACCCCTGGTTGTCGAAGGCATAGTGTTTGATGTTGTCGTGGCTCAATAACCGGATGCCGGTAAAATTACCGCCATTGGCCGAATACGCATACCCCATCAGATTTTCTGTGTCATAAGATGCCCGGTGATTTCTTACATCCTGCAGTGCCCAGTCGGCAAAAAAGGCAGCATAAAAACCGGGTTGATTGTCTCCCGATTGATTGATGATAGTATATTCAAGGATGAGAAATTTATCCAGGGGGGTATCTTCAAAGGAATAAATGGAATAATCTACCTGAAGCCCGATTCTGGCATGTGCAGCCAGGCTGTCGTTGAAAGTTCCGGTAATTTGCCAATCTCCTGTAGCAGGACTCTCTTCCATGCGTGCATTCTCCAGGGAATAAAAAGCGTTGGTAAAAGAAGCCTCCGCCGGGCCGTAGATGTTATCTACCACTTTCGAATTACTCACTCCGGCCATAAATCCTGCCGTTTTGATAAGGGTGCGGTTCTGGTTGGCATTGCCATACAAAAACCCCACTCCCTGGTTATAGTCCGGATAGTTGAATCCAACATTGCCGCGGCTGTTGATCGTGGTTTGAATCTGGTTGGCCTGGATGTCAATATAATCAAGGTTGAATACGATGCTGAAGCTTTGCTGACCTGCAAAACCACTTGCCCCATTGAGGAAATTCAGGGTAAAAGTAACCTCATGGCTGGCAGGCATATTTTCAAGGATTTTTATTACAAAGGGATTATCGTAGTTGTTGATGGTTTCCATGTGCAACACTTCGCCCAGCAAAGATTCTCCGGATAGGATTTCAATATAGGGAGATTGAGAGGACAATACTGCTGCAATATTATCGGTATCAGCCAGCAGGTTGATAAATTCTGCCCCCAGTTCGAAGGTTTCGCCGGGATTAAAAAGCTGGTAATGATCTTCGGGATGTTGCAGTTGCGAAAACATGAGGTAGGGGTGGTGGGTTTCTGTCAGGGCCCTGTAAATGTTCAGCCTTCCTGTTCCCAGCAATCCTGCATACGGTTCGTTGGCGGCAAGTGTATCGATGTTGTCGGTGGTAACTTTGAGCTGGGCAGCAATTTGCAGGGCATTGAATTCGGGAAACTGTGATTTGAGCAATGCTGCTGCTCCTGCCACTATGGGTGCTGCCATGGAAGTGCCGTTGGAAGTGGCGTACGACCCATTGGGCATTGTAGAAAAAACGGCCTGTCCCGGAGCTGAAAGATCCACCAGTTTGCCATAGCTCGAGCCGGCCCACTTATGGTCGTCGGCATTGGTGCCTGCCACACTGATGGCATTTACATACGAAGCAGGGTAAATTCTGACCTGGTTGTCGGAATTTCCCGCTGCTGCTACTACCACTGAATTTTTGTTGAGCACCGCATAATTGATGATATCCTGCCCGAACTGACCGGGAGATATTGCGCCACCCCAGCTGCAGTTGATAATCTGTGCACCCTGATCAGCGGCATATACAATCCCTTCGTACGATCTCACCAGCCGCCCATCCTGATCGCTGATTTTTACAGGCAGCAAACGGCTCTTGAATCCAACACCTGCCATGCCTGTCTGATTGTCCGCACTGGCTCCGGCAATTCCTGACACGTGCACACCGTGTGGAAGCACATCCCATTGAGGGTCGTTGTTGTTATCTCCTAAATCCCAACCATAATAATTATCCACATATCCATCATTGTCGGTGTCTTCCCCATTGATGGAATCATAGTGGTTGTAAGCGATGTCATTGATCAGATCGGGATGATACAAATCAATACCGGTATCAACGATAGCAATCACCACACTGGTGTCTCCCTGTTCTATTTCCCATGCATCATAAGCACTGATGTTTTCAAGGTAGTACTGTGAGCCAATGAGCGGGTCATCGGGTTCATAAAGCAATTCAGGTACATACCACGGTTGTGCATACTCCACCATGCCGGTGTAGTAAAGTTGGTTGATTGCTTCCTCCAGTGAAGCATCTTCCGGGATTTCTGCATAATAAATTCTGCTCAAATCGCTGTAGGGTTGTCCGGTAAAATGTGTTTTTTGTGCTGGGGGCTGGTGGTGAGGAAATATTTTGCGGGTTTCGCTTGCTTTGATATCCTGTAAAACGTTCTTGATTTCTTCTATTTGTATCTCATCGGTTTTAAGATAGGGCGTTGCCGATTCTTTCATTTTAAAAATGATCCTGCCCTCCCATAGGTTCTCTTTTGTTGCTCCTTCGGGCATTGTAAATGCAGCAGAAAAGCCATGCTGGCTGTATGTTAGCTGGAAAAGCCCTGAAATAAGCAGGGTTAGAATGACTTTGTTCAGGATGCTTTTGTAAAGAGGGTTCATAGTTATCGTGTTTTATACCAACGGCCTTTCCGGTTTTATAATCCTGTAAATTTACAATAAACAGGTGAATCTTCTATCAAAGAAAACCCTGTTTTTCAACCGGTAGAAATGACGTGCTTAAAGTTTTGATTTTCCACCGGCAATGAATACAAGATATGGCTATAATCTTATCTATTGCCGGTTAGGATTGCCTAAAAAGAACAGGGGTTTCAGCCCCATTGTTTACATATGGTAAGATTTCAGCTGATTATATTAACAATGTCCATGTTTTTTGTCAGATTGCCTCTGCAATGATTTCACTGTAAGTGGGAATGTTTTGCAAGTAAGTGATTTTCCCGTTTTCAAGATCTATGCGGCAGCAATAATGGTCTATTCCATTGGTAAGAACCAGGTAGCGGGTTTTGAAAGTGAAATTGTAACTTGCTGCCTGCTCAAATGTTTTTTGTGTTATTTTTATGTGAGGTGCTTTGCATTCTACCAGCATCAGGGGCTGGCCGGTTTTGGAATACACTACGGCATCGGCTCTTTTCTGCAATTGATTGTATTTCAATGCAGTTTCTACCGCAATCAGCCCTTTGGGGTATTCAAGTTGATTGACCAGCCACATCAGAAAATGCTGCCGCACCCATTCCTCAGGAGTTAATACGACCGATGTTTTACGGAAAACATCAAAGATATAATGTTTGCCGTCTTTTTGGCTGAGTTTGAATTTACAGGGAGGAAGGTTTAAGGGTTCCATACTTGTTGAAATAATCTTTTTGCAAAGATAGGGTACTGAAAATACCCTTCTGCAATTTTCTGCATGATAAAAAAATGGCCTGCAAAACCGAAAAAGTAAGGATGCTTTCATTATATTTGCCCATGGTTGCTTTCCATAACAGGATGTCTTTTGGAGTCCTGTATTTTTTTAACATTTTATGCCAGATCATATTAAATAAGCTGTCGATATGAGGACAAGAGAAGAAATTGTAGAAAACTGGTTGCCACGCTATACCGGCACGAAAATCAGTGAAATGGGAAAGTATATTCTGCTTACCAACTTTAATCAGTATGTAAACCTTTTTGCCAAAACCTTTAATACCAAAATAAATGGATTGGACCGCGCCATGCCGTGTGCCACCCACGAGAACATTTCCATTATCAATTTTGGAATGGGAAGTGCCAATGCAGCCTCCATTATGGATTTATTAAGTGCTGTTGAACCCAAAGCTGTTCTTTTTCTGGGCAAATGCGGAGGTTTGAAAAAAGTAAACCGTCTGGGAGATCTTATCCTTCCCATTGCAGCCATCAGGGGCGATGGTACTTCCAATGATTACTTCCCGCCTGAAGTGCCTGCATTGCCTGCTTTTAGCCTGCAAAAGGCGGTTTCTACCAATATCCGTAATCACAACCTGGATTACTGGACCGGTACCATCTACACTACCAACCGCAGAGTGTGGGAACATGATGATGATTTTAAAAACTACCTGAGGAAAATCCGTTGCATGGGTGTTGATATGGAGACAGCTACTATATTCTCAGTAGGTTTTTTCAATAAAATCCCAACCGGTGCATTGCTGCTGGTTTCTGATCAGCCTATGATATCATCGGGTGTTAAGACGGAAGAAAGCGATAAGGAGGTAAGTGAGACTTTTGTTCAAAAGCACCTGGACATAGGCATAGATTCACTCAGGGAACTGATCAATAACGGACTTACCGTCAAGCATCTAAAATT
This sequence comes from Sphingobacteriia bacterium, assembly GCA_011390575.1. Lineage (GTDB taxonomy): Bacteria > Bacteroidota > Bacteroidia > Bacteroidales > UBA7960 > SKVR01. Next base: position 17,880 of record JAABSE010000004.1, on the reverse strand, counting down.
TGACTACGACGACCATTAAATAGCACCATGATCGCAAAAGACTGGAAAGAGATTAACGGAAACATCAAAAAAAAAATCTATCATCCCATCTATTTACTCATGGGGGAGGAGCCCTTTTTTATTGATGTGGTCTCCGATATTATTGAAAAAAACATCCTGAACGAAACAGAGAAAGAGTTTAACCAAACCGTTCTCTATGGCAGGGATACTGATGTTCCCACCATTGTCAGCACGGCCAAAAGATATCCCATGATGGCCAACCATCAGGTGGTAATTATAAAGGAAGCTCACCTGATAAAAGATTTGGAAAACCTGGAAGGTTATGCCGCGAATCCCCTGAAAAGCACCATCCTGGTCATTTGTCATAAATACAAGAGTGTAGACAAGCGCAAGGGGTTTTACAAAAATGTGCTCAAAAACGGAGTGGTGCTTGAAAGCAAAAAACTTTATGATGATGCTGTACCCGGCTGGATTTCCACTTACGTGAAACAGCATGGATATAAGATCGGAGACAAAGCTACCCAGCTTCTGGCCGACCATTTGGGTGCCGACCTGGGGAAAGTGGTGAATGAAATCAGGAAAGTGTATATCTCTTTGCCCAAAGGAGGAGAAATAACCCCGGGGCTTATAGAGCAGAACATCGGAATCAGCAAAGACTTCAATGTCTTCGAATTGCAAAAAGCCCTCTCGGAAAAAAACGCATTGAAAGCTTTTCAGATTGTGAAGTATTTTGGTGAAAATCCAAAGGCAAATCCTATGGTTTTTACCCTGGCCGTTTTGCACGCATTTTTCGTGAAAGTTTTGCGTTATCATTACGTGAAAGACAGAAGCCCGAAAAATGTAGCCTCAGAACTGGGCATCAACCCGTTTTTTGCCAAAGATTATCAAACTGCAGCCGCCGGTTTCCCGGTTTCCAGGCTTTTTGCCATCATGTCGCTCCTGAGAGAATATGATTTGAAGGTAAAGGGAGTTGAAAACCAGTCGGCCAGTGACGGAGAGTTGCTCAAAGAGTTAATTTATAAAATATTGCATTGATTATAACTGTAAGGAATTTGCATGCTATAGCCCTTGATTAACAAGGTTATTTTTATGTAGCGGAGCTTAAGGAATTTAAAAATTAGATGTATGAACTATTGGTTAGTAAAATCAGAACCCGCTGCTTATTCCTGGGAAAGGTTTAAGAAAGAGGGAAAGACCATGTGGGAGGGGGTAAGAAACTACCAGGCCCGAAACAATCTCAAAGAAATGAAAAAAGATGATCTGGTCTTGTTTTATCACAGCGTATCGGACAAAGAGGTTGTGGGAATTGCCAAAGTGGTGAAAGAACATTATCCTGATCCTACTGCAGACGATGATCGCTGGGTGGTAGTAGATTTGGTGCCTGTGAAAGCCTTTCAAAACCCTGTGACACTTGATCAGGTAAAAAAGGACGAAAGACTGGAAAATGTAGCCCTGGTAAAGCAATCCCGTTTGTCAGTAATGCCTCTGAAAAGAGAGGAGTTTGATGCTATTGTACAACTGGGAGAAAGCTAAAAACTGAATCAGAAATGAACCATGTTGATATAATACTGGCTATACCCCTCACTATTGGGGCCATCAGAGGCTTTACAAGAGGCTTTTTACTTGAAATAGCTTCTCTTATCGGAATCATCGCAGGGGCTTTTCTGGCTGCCATGTTCGGAGGAATGGTGGCAGGCCTACTCACGGAATATGTGGACTGGAACCCCAATGCCATCAAAATTATTGCCTTTGTGGTGGTTTTTATCCTGGTGATAATTGTGGTGAAGCTCATAGCGCGAATCATTGAAAGGTTTTTTAAACTGGTTGGGATCAACTTTCTCAACCGTATTGCCGGTGTTGGAGCCGGCACATTAAAGGTGGCCTTTATCCTGAGTGTGGTGCTTATCTTTTTTAACTACATCAACCGCCACAGTGCATTCATGTCTGACGAAACCCGGGAATCCAGTTATCTTTACGACAAAGTGGCCGGGCTGGTTCCCCGGATGCTGCCCGGCTCTGAAACGTTTTCTTTTAAATCCGATTTAAATTCTTTTCTTGCACCTGAACCGGAAGAAGAGGAATAAAAACCTTTATGTGGAGAGATAAATCCAACACTATGGAAGAAAAATACTGGGATGAAATCAGGGAAGAGTTTCCTGTAACAAAAAATCTGGCCTACTTTCAGAGTGCCGGCATGAGCCCCATCCCTAACAGGGTGTTGAAGGCTATAAATGAAGCGTATCAAAAACTCAATCTTTTCGGGGATATGCATTTCCTTGAAGATATTGAACGTAGTGACAGGTTGCGTGAAAAGCTGGGTAAGATGATCAATACTTCGGCCTCTAACCTTTGTTTTGCGCACAATACTTCCACTGCTTTTAATTTTATTGCAGCTGCGCTGAAACGTTCCACACCCTTCGAATTTAATCTCGTCTCTCTCATGGATGAGTTTCCCTCTTCCCATATCCCTTTCGAATTTCAGGGTATCCCGGTGAAGTTTGTAAAGCCTGTCGACGGTGTTTACTCAATCGAAAGTATCCTGGAGGCCGTTGATGAAAAAACCATGGGTGTGGTTTGCAGCTATGTGCAGTACTCAACCGGTTTCAGGCTGGATGTTGAGAAACTGGGCAAAGCACTCAACGAAATGGATTTGCTTTTCATGGTCAATGCTACCCAGGCTTTCCCCCTTTACGAAGTAGATGTGGAAAAGATGCAGGTGGATGTGCTTACAGTTTCTTTTCATAAATGGGGTTTGTGCGGAGTGGCCGGCTCTCTGTTCTATACCTCCCCGGGTTTCAGGCAGATGTATCCCAGTGCTATGGCCGGATGGCTGGGTGTAAAGCCTCCACCCGACGATTTTATCCCTACCCGGAAAAATATTGATTACGAGCAGTTTGAGCATGCCGGCCAATATAACTTCGGAACCATGAACTTTCAAGCCCTTGCCGGACTGGATACCGCCATTGATTTTGTCAACGAAATCGGAAGGGATAAAATCAGAGAAAGAATTGCTTATCTCAGCAAATACCTGATCGATGAGTTGAGGGCATTGCCTGTAGAGATTCTTTCTCCCTGTGAGAGTGAAGAGCATCGGTCGGCCATTGTGCTCATTAACCTGCGGCAGGTTGATAATGGCAGTGGCGTTGCATTTTTGCAAAAGCAGGGCATCGTAACATCTGTAAGGGCAGGAAATATCAGGATTTCCTGTAATTTCTTCAATAATACGGAAGAAATTGACAGGTTGGTAGAGACCCTGTCTTTGTTTTGTGAAATGGAAACCTGAGGCAAATTGCACATCAGGCGGCATGCAACGGACTGTTTATCCTTTTGCTCCGGATATTTACCAGGAAAAAACCTTCAATAAGGGTTGTTATCCGAAGTTTGGGTCGTTAGTATTTTCGAAATTACCGGGGATAAACAGATTCTTTCTGAAGGTCAGAACAGGAGGATAAGTTAAGGTATAATGATGTTCCCTGGACTCAATCACGATGGTCTTCAAATCTTTTATGCAAATGTACCGGGTTCTGACCGGCTCCGTAGTTTGGTAGTCTCTGGCAATCTCAATGGCCTGCTTCTCAGTGGTTTTTTCAGGTAACCCCACTCTCAAAACACCTGAACTCACATTGACAAAGAATGCTTCGGGATAAAACGTTGCTTGCAGAGCTTCCTTGAAAGCATTCATATCTGCCTTGGCTGTGGTTTCCAGACTTAAGGGCTTTAAGCCGATAAACTCAATGTACTGCAAGGGCACCGGAGCTTCCAGGTTGTTCCATTTTTCAATACGCTTCATGAGCTTACCAAACTCTCCTTCGTTGAAATTCTGAGATTTCAGGAGCAAGCTTAACTTGTTGAGCACCTCAGCGTTGTCAAGATTCATAATGAAATCATGATACTTCTTTTTCAGCAGATGGCGGGTGTAGAAAAAACGTTCGTATACTGACGTTTTTTCCATGTATGAGCTTTCCATTACTTCCCTGAGCTCTCCTTCCAGTATTTTTGTTTCCCCTGTGTAAGTGTTCATGTGGCTGGTTTTTGATTAAACAGATTATATGTGCGCACTGTGCATGTGGGATAGCTATCCAATAATAATTATCTTCACATGTGTCAATGCTATGTTCATGGCTCGGTTCATAAGTTTAGGTGATTGTTGATTCTATGACAAATAACATACCAAAGCTCATGTGTAATCTCTGCCTGTCTTCCTGCAGTATGCTTGAAATGCTTCCTGACTTAAATTTATTTGCACTTGTATACGTTTTTTGTTTCTCCGTGGTTTACGTAATTTCTTTAAGAGTTAAAACGTAGAAATATTCGCACGCATTGTTTTGATAAAAAGAAAATCTACCTCATGTTAATTTATTTGTTGCAGTTTGCCGTCCATTTTGAAAAAGAAATTTCAATTAATTTCCGTTCCGGAAGAGAAATTCCCGACTCATGCGATGTTCAGCTGGTGTAAGGCAGACTGAAAGGATTCTATCCAGGAAGAGAACCTTTTCAGGATAAGACTATAGAGGAACACAACCGCATTCAGGGAAGGGTGTGTGACGAATACAGGGGCACAAAAGCAATTCTGCCCTGGAATTACTGATTAGGTTGAGAAATAAACTGGTAGTAGGCAAAAATAATCCTGACTTCGGGCCAGGAGAAATTTTCACCCATAGCATTTTTGGTTTCTGAAAGGGTGGCTTCCCCATTTTTGCTTTTCAGAAATTCTAAAACGGGTTCTGTCTTTTGAATGTCTACCAGCTTGTTAACAGGAATCTGTCCTGTTTTTACGTATGTTGCCAGGTGCCCTTCAATGGTGCTTACTGCCAGGTTCCTTTCTGCGGCAATCTCTTCAACAGTCTTACCCTGTTCGAAAAGTTCAAGACTGATTTCTGCGGTAGGCTTTTTGAGGGGTTTTTGGGCTTTGTGTTCCCGGGGTTGTTCAATTTCCCACGAGGGGGTAATGTCGTTGTTGGTACAATAATCCATAACCAGCGAAATGATATCGTCGCCGTATTCTGCTACTTTTACTTTTCCCATGCCGTGGATGGCCTGCAACGCTTTTTTGGTGGCCGGGAGGGTATTGGTAATGGTAATCATGGATTTTTTGGGCAGGATCGCATAAATAGGCTTGTTGGTTTGATCTGCTACTTTGTCTCTCCATGTCCTGATAGCTTTCATGAGTTCGGGATGTTGCGATGTATCGGATTCTGATACTGTTTTTACTTTTCTGCTTCCTGATTTTACATCTGGCTCAATGGCTGCCTTTGCTCTTGTTTCCAAATAAAGCGGTGTTTTAAAACCCTGCCGGCAAGCCTCCATACAGGCTTTTTTGATGGTGAGCTCCGTGATGAGTCTCTGGTGGGCTTCGGTGAGGTTTTTTTTCAATTGCCGGTTGTCCACATCCAGATCCAGGTTGGTAAGCATGGTTTCAAAACCTGCCTCAATTTTGGGTAAAAAATAATCGCAAGCTTTTGAAACCCGTTCCTGCAAAAGGGCATTGTTTTCTATGTCTTTTTGCCTGCCAACGTGTTTGTTGATTTCCACCATGAATTTAGATGCGATCTCCATCAGTTCTTTATGCAGGAATCGATCTGACTCGTTGAGCAGGGGCAACAACCCTTCATCAACCGAACCGGGGTTGTCGTTGGCTGCTTTTCTGAGGTAATTCAGTCTGTAGCGCAGAGGGGAAAAATTGAACAAATCCTCCAGCAATTCATACTGAAATTGCAACCTTGCCTGGTTCAGCACCCCTTCGTTGGGTGGGTTCTGTTCAATATTCTGCGTGAAATCCTTGATGCTGTGATCACTCTTGATGGATTGCCGGGAGATCTGGGTGCTTAGGATAAGACCTTCTAAAGTTTTGCAACGGCTCAGGGCCACATACACCTGGCCATGGGCAAAAGCAGCATTGGCATCAATGATGGCTTTATCAAAGGTAAGCCCCTGGCTTTTGTGTATGGTGATAGCCCAGGCAAGTTTAAGCGGAAACTGGGTGAATGAGCCAATGGTGTTTTCCTTGATTTCTTTGGTGTCGGGGTCCAGGGCATAGCGGTTGTTTTCCCAGGTCAATCTTGATACTGCGATGTTTTCTTTGTCCTCCGGGCATTCAACGTAAATCACCTCATCATCCATCCCTGCGACCTTTCCTGTTTTGCCGTTGTAAAACAGCTTTTCGGGCGATGGGTCATTTTTGACAAACATAACCTGGGCACCGGTTTTCAGGACAAGGTTCTGTTCGGTAGGGTATGCGGATTCGGGAAATTCGCCTTCGATGCGGGCCGTAAAATGCCTTTTGGTTTTTTTGAGCTCTTCCAGGCGCCTGATGTTGATCTCTCTGGCCTGCTGGTTGTGCGTGGTTAAGGTTATATAACCCTGGTTTTGAAACTCAGCCACATTGGGCCGGTACCGCTGGTTGAGCAAGGCAAGAACCTGATTGTCGAGCATGTTGTCTCTTACCTTATTGAGCATGCCGATAAATTCACGATCTGTCTGGCGGTATATATGTTTCAGCTCGATGCTGATATATTGTGTTTCGCGCAAAGCAAGGCTTCCAAAGAAAAAGAAAGTAGAGTACCACGGTGATAGCAGGTCTTTCTCTTCCTCCTTAACTACCGGTGGTAATTGCTGTAAATCACCAATAAGAAGCATTTGAACGCCCCCGAATGGCATGTTGCGCTGGCGGTATCTGCGCAAAACCCTGTCGATACCATCCAGCAAGTCTGCGCGCACCATACTTACTTCGTCGATGATGAGCAGGTCAAGGCTGCGGATGATATTGATTTTCTCCTTATTGAGTTTGAGGAAGCGTTTTTCCGGCTCCTGGTTCTGATTGTTTGCGCTCCCCGGCAGAATGGGGCCGAAAGGCAACTGGAAAAAAGAATGGATGGTCACGCCACCGGCATTGATGGCTGCCACTCCTGTTGGGGCTACTACTACCGAACGTTTGAAGGAAGAGTTGCGGATGTTTCGCAGAAAAGTCGTTTTGCCTGTGCCCGCTCTTCCGGTAAGAAAAACACTCGTGCCGGTGTTTTCTATAAAGTCGTAAGCCAGCTTCAATTGCGGGTTGTGGGAAAAGTCCATTGCTTTTGGGGTTTAAAAAGGGAATAATGCTTAAAAATAGCAATTTTTACTTCCCACGGCAAGAAAAATCAGAAAAGAATCTGTTAAAATGCCAGATAAAAGACAAATATATTTTCCCTAAAGGTCAAATTGCCCGGATCAACGGCTGATTGAGAAAAGGATCAGCGGCCCGGGGAAAAGAAAGCCGGAAACGGACCGAAGCTTTTAGCAGCCTCCCTGTGCACTGAGTGTCTCTGTTTTTACTGCAGGTATAATGCCGGCAGGTTGATTGTCTTCTTTGGGCCCTGCTTGCGGCACACCCATAAGTCTTGGGTAGTCAAACCGGGCTTTCTCTTCGCTAAAGCTGGAAAATGCAGGCTGGAAATCTTTCACGGCATACCTGAGAGCACTTTCGTAATTCCCGCCCAATACCATGATGTTTTTATCGAGCCCTTTGGCCAGTAAGAGTAGTCGGGCATTCTGGGCGTCTGATTCCTTTGCGCCATACAAAACAGGAGTTTGATCCTTTAGCCTGTTCAGGGTTTTGATGCTCTGCTTTTCGAGCAAACTGGCAAAAGGAATGTTGATAGCCGAAGGCAGGTGACCATTCAAAAAATCTTCCTCTGAACGAAGGTCGACCAGGACAAAATCATTGGTTTTCCCATCAGCGATATTTCGTAGTTGATGGTAGTTCATCAATGGGTTGGTTTCTGTTATGGCATTCACTACCTGGCTGTTGGAGCGTCCGTAATTGTTGGTAGTAAACAAATTCACCACTACCACAATGGCTACAAATGCAAAGGCAAGCAGGCTGATGTGATTAAGTTTGCTGGTATTATTCATGGTTTACTTTTTTAGCTTCTGTTGTTATAATTTCTGAAATATCTTCGGGGAGCGAAGGGGGTATTTGTTTTGTTGTTAACATCCTCCTCTTCCTCCGGGAGTTTCCAGTTCAATAATGGTTCTTACAGGAACCGGCTGGGTGGCTTCTTTGGGCAATGCCTCGCCTTCCTTAAACATTTGACGTGCCTTGGTAATAAAGCGCACCGAAAACTCTTCATCCATGTTTTTGGGGTCTTCGGGTACATCCGATCCGTTAAACAAGGTGTCGAACATTCCGTTAAGTCCTCCCTGCAGCACGTAAATCTCTTCAAAACCTGCCCGTTTGGCAACCGTCCAGGCCATGTCTGCAGAGCTCTCGCCATAACTGTAAAACACCTTTTTTTCTTTGTTGTCGCTGAAGAACTCTCTGTATCGTCTTCCCAGCAACTCATCCATGGTGATATTGATCGCACCGGGCAGGGCAAATCTTTCAAACTCTTCCGGTTCTCTCACATCAATCAGGATAAAGTCTCTGTCCTGTTGAATGATCTTGTAGGTTGCCTCTTCCACATCCACAAACCTGTCGTTTTGTTGCAACATGGCCAGCAATTCATGGGGAGGTACTTCCTGCGCGTTGCTTTTGCGTTGTTCGGGGAGAAAAAGCAAGGCAAACATAGAAAGAATAAGCAGCATTCCCGGCATAACGTAAGATGGACGCTGGCTGATTATCTCTTTAGGGGTCTGGTTTACATTGTCTTCAATACGCTGGGTGATGGCAAAGGCCAGAACAGCAACGATGACCAGGGCAAAGGCAAACCATGAACGGGGCATGCCAAAGGTTTCGTAAATAAAGGGATTACCCAGGAAACTGCCATTGTAGAAAGATTCCCAGTCGTTATAAAAATGACCGAAAATAAAGATGCCTGTCACGGCGCCTACCAGGAATAGCATAGCATCAAGTTTTCCTACGGTTGCTGCCACGATGCTGGTTCCCGGGCAATATCCCCCCAGGATAAATCCGAGCCCCATAATAGCACCCCCTACAATGGCTGACCACAGAAAGAGGGGATTGACATACACAAGGCTCATGTCGATCCAACCCATAAAGCTTAAGAAAGTTAATCCTACCATGGCTGTAACTCCGGCAGTAAAGAATACGCGCAGCACAACAAAATCGTACCCGTAAAATACGCCAGCCAGTTTGCGTGAAGAAGAAAAACCGGCTTGTTCGAGCACATAGCCGAAACCTATACCCAGCAGCAAGGCAAAGAAAAGGTTTAATTCGGGGTTTACAATACCCTCGGGAATAAATGGTGCCATATTACAATCTTTTTTTTTGTTGGGTTAAAGCCAAAGTTTTCTGAAGAAGTAAGCCATCATATAGCCGGAACCAAAAATGGCCATCATGGTAAGGATACCCCCGGTAGAGAGCACTGCCATACCACTGAGCGCCGCTCCGCTGGTGCAACCGCGGCCAAACTGAGCTCCCAGCCCGAAAAGTAAACCCCCGGCAATGGCAAACAATGCCCGTGTGGGCTTGTTGATGCGGGGTCCACGCTCCATTTTCAGTCCCAGGCGGTTGGACGATGCACCGCTGATAAAACCACCCACAATAACGCCAATGGCAAGTACAACCAGCCAGGAGCGAAAAGGGCCTGTTTCGCTTGCCAGGTAAACATCATAAAATGAAGACTGGCTTGCATACTCAGGGGCAACATTGATGACCGTTGCGGCCATTACATCCTTGGCGGCTCCGCTGGCTCCCAGTCCACGCCCGGTGATTACAAAGGAGGCCAGTAAAACCAGCCCCAGCAGAAAACCTGCCAGGTAAGGGTTCATGTAGGGTTTGGGTCGGGTTTGTGTTGTCATAGGTAAAATGGGTTTGAATAATTTTTTGTGTCGGTTTTTTGCCTGAGAAATCTTCTGAATTGCAATTGTTTGCTTAACAACCTCCCTGGGCTGTTGTTACCTCCACTTTTTCTGCCGGAACAGACTGTTCGGTGCTGATGTTTTCCAGTCCGGCTTTAACCAGCGGGAAGTTCTGCACATGTCTTTCGGTAAATGAGCGCCCCGGAGGCTGCGTTGCCACCATGGTTTGATGGATAAAACTATTGGCACCATAATCCAGGCTACGGAATTCATAGCCCATTACCGCCAGAAGGGCATTGGCATAAGAAGCATTTTGCCCTGTAAAGCAATATACCACAATGGGCTGGTCTGTAGGCAGGGTGAGAATGTCTTCGTTGCTGTGGAAGGATTTTTTGGGGTTGTATTGAATGGCCCCGGGCAGGTGTCCCTGGTTGTAGAGTGCCTCAGGCCAGTAATTGATAACGTAATAATCTTCCTTTTCTTCCAGGATATCCATAAAGTCTATGGCTACAGACTCCCAGCTGATCTCCAGGGCTTTTTGTGCCCTTTCCCGCAAAATTTCATATCCGTTGGAATTTCCTGTGCTTAGTTGCGGAAGTGAACCCGGGCTGTTTTTAGGATGAGAGGCTGTTTCAAGGTTTCCCAAAAGGTCGTCCGACAGGTTGGCATACCAAAACCGGCGGGCAATATCATCGTGCCAGGCACTCATGCCAAAGCGCATGTTAAAAGTGTTGTCATAGCCCAGCATCCTTAAAATAGCCACTACATAACCCGAAAGGTGAGCATTGTTGCAAACTACGGTAATTTTTTCGAAGCTGTTGGGTTCGATACGGTTTTCGAAATAATCCAGGATGTTTTCCGGCTGAATGTTTACGGCATTTTCAATATGACCCCGGAAAAAATCTCCCGACGAACGCACATCAATAACATGGTAGGTACCCGCATCAATGTTGTTGTAAACCTCATCTGCATTGATGAAAAAAGGAATGGACGGGTTGTTTGCGATATCTCCATTTTCTTCCAGGTATTGAAGCAATACTTCGGCTTCATTGATGGAGCTGGCTTGTTCGGTGGAAGTGCCGGAGTTGGAGCATGATGCAAATATAAAAGCCAGCAACAGTATGCCTGGCAATCTCATGGTTGATTTAAAGAAGTTCATATGTTTTTGTTTTAGGTTCTGTGTTTTTTTGGAAAAAGGACGTTTTAGCCTTTCAGTATTCTGCTAATATGCAAATTTACAGAAATTTCGGTCTGATTCTCAGCATGATGTAGGCAAAATAAGCAGGTTCATCTTTGGAAGCCAGCGTACCCCCCCTGTTGATGATTTCCATGGATTCAGAACCAAACATGGTGGAGAATCCCCCAAGAATTCGGGTAAAATCGTTGAATCGGTAATTGAGGGTAAGGTCAATTTCAGTGCCCAGGTATTTGTTGATGGTTTCTCCCTGGTAAACAAAATCATTTTGAATGAAGAAAAGATGGAGATCTGCCCCCAACATTGTATTATCCGATAGCTTTATTTTGTTTTTCAGGTAAGGATTTACAAGGCCGGCGCCCCGTGTGTGAACCGGATAATTGAGAAAATAATCCATTAGTCCGTTTTCACTATGGCCCGCGCCATGGGTAGGGTTAAATACCCTGAAAGTTGTATTGTCTTCCGGATCATTGCCTGATATTATTTCGAGACCCAGGATGGAATTTACATTGTCTGCCAGTGTGGAGGCTGCCTCAGCCCTGAAGTAAAATGCGCTGATGTCCTGTCCGCCTGCTGTTTTGCCATGCTGAAAACCAGGGTTCACCATCAGGTTAAATTCATTGAGCTGCCAGGTGAGATAAGCAGACCAGGTGCCTCTTACATACAACAGTTGTTGGTTGTCTTCATTTTCGTATCCATCCGCAATACCCAGCAATGAAAGGTTGGCATCACTGTTTAAGGCAGTGTTGAACCAAACGAAATTCATGTATTTGTAATTGTTGATGCCATAGTCGGAGAAATAAAACTGCTGAAAAGCTCCGGGGGGCTGATTAAAAGCAGTTCCGAAATGGAATTCCCCTGCAGGAGAATTATATTTAAGAAGTGCCATATCATGCTTCTGTCCGTTTTGGTTCCAGTCATTGATGGCAAAAAAACGTTGGTTGTCGTAGCGTAGTTCCTGACGTCCGATTTTCAGGGATAAGCTATCGGTAAAGAGCAATTCTGCCCATGCCTGGTGTATGGCCATAGAAGGATTGTTTTGCTTTTGAGGTTCCTGCCCCCATATTCGGACATCCTGAATGGCGACATGAGTGCGGATGTTATCTTTTCCAAAAGCTAAGTTCAAACGGGTGCGCTGGCTTACATGGCCGGCGGGCTTTTCATTCTCCTGCGGCAGGAACCTGTATCCGTGCCTGAGTTCTGCCCTTGGACTGATGTCGGCACTGATGCTGAACTGGGCCATGACGGAAGGAATATAAATGATCAAAAAAACCAATAATCCTGTTGCTTTCTTCATCTCTTTACGTTTTGGTTGTTTTTAGGGGTTAATTTATATTTTCTCCGGGTCTGGGTCTGGTTGTTCTCCCGGTTTATCAAGTTTTTCTCCTACCGGTTCTCCCGCGGTTTTGGATTCGGGTATTTCTCCTTCTTCCGTTTCCAGTTCTTCCCATCCTGTCACCATGGCTTTCAGGTTGGATGTTACGGTATGCCCGGTAGTAATAAGGTACAGGTGAACGATAACAAACGCCATAAGGAAATAGGCCCCGATGGTGTGGGCGTATGCAACAGCTTCCAGGCTGCTGACTCCCAGTTCCTTGATTTCTCCCTGGCTGGGGTAGCGGTAAAACATGTAGGCCAGACCGCTGGCAATCATTACCGGAAAGACCAGGATTTTCAAAGAGAGATACACCAGTCTTTGCAAAGGGTTAAGCTTGCTCAGTACCGTTTTGCGGGTAGGGTGGGGGGCATTGCGGAAAATGCCGAAAACATAATATTCTGCCTGTGCCCGCAGGTTTTCGGTGGTAGGCATGTATTGTTTCCATTCTCCTGTAGTAAAGTGCCAGAAGATGGTGAAAATGGTAAGGATAATGAAAGCCCATGCCGCCTTATTGTGAAGGTCTACAGCATTTTCAAACCCGAAAAAGGTAAAAGAGCCATGCACCTCGAAGCCGGTGAGGGCAAGGAAGAATATCAGAAAGGCCTGTGTCCAGTGCCAGAATCTTTCGTATAATTTATAGATGTAAACTTTTTCTGTTTTTGCCATGGCCGGATTGTTATGCATTGGATGAATGGTTGATTTTCCTGTAAGAAATATACCTGATGATGGCGTGGGTTATTACACCCATAACTGATAATATGATAAGCAATACTCCTATGGTGTCAATGGCAGCATAGGTTGTTTTCCCGGGGATGTATGCCCCTTCCACAAACTGCATCCTGCTGTCGTTGCGTGAATGACAATCCTCACAGGTAAGAGCTTCGCTGGCCGGAGATACCATGTGATTGACCGGCAAATACATTTCGGTGTCCACAAAATCCCATTGACCACTGTAGGGGCGATCGAGGTATTTCATCCCTTCTTCCAGGGCGCGTTCCCAGTCCAGATCGAGCCACAGGGCACCTTTGCCTGCTTCCCTGTCCCATAGTTTGGCCTGTAGTATGCTGAGGTAAACCGGATCATAGGGTTGGCGACCGCGGTGCACTTTCGCCGGAATGATGCGTGATTCGGGGTCGGTGGCTGATCCAAATAAGGTGTTGATGGGTAAAAAGGCTGCTGTGGTATCCACTTTGTCCGATAGAAGGAAATGATCAGCAGTTCCGTTGAACCACATGTACTCGGGCTCTACATTGCTTTGCCAGGTAGCATCGCCCTTAATGGATTGGTAGATGGGATTTCCCAGGCTATCGTATAGCTCAAAAGCTTTTCCGTCTTCCAAATCTCCTGCCGTTGACCAATCCCAATACATCTTGGTGGCATTTACTTTGGCATACTCAGGAATGTGGCAGGTTTGACAAGCTATTTTGGGAACGTGGGTATTGAGCATAGATTCCATGTGAGGGGTTGAAGTATGACAATCTTCGCAGGTGGCTCGGCGAGTGTTGGAAGACGAAACACCGTAATACCTTCCTTTCATCACGTGGTTGGTGGCTGTGTGGCAGTCTACACAATCCATGTTGCCTCCGTCTACTCCCATGTGCACATCTACCTGGCGTGAGGCCGTGAGCAAGGCCTCTTCCAGATCACCATGTTTTACATTGTTTCCGCCACCACCATGGAAGTGGCAGTAACCACAATTGGTTTTGGTGGGACGACCCACGTTTTGTACGATGGTTTGAAAATCCTGATTTGGCTCCGGGTAACCTGCTCCTCCTTTGAGTTTCTCGTAGGTGCCGGTATTGTCATGACAAACCAGGCAATCCACATTGTATTGGTTGGTGAAATCAAAATCCATGTCCTCCCATCCGAAACCAGCATGGCAACGGTTACAGGTAGATTCATTGGAGAAAATCCCCGTGCAGAAGTTGTTTAGCAGGTTCTTTTTGCCCAGATAGGTTACGCCTCTGCCCTCAATAAAATCTTCCCGTTCCCATGTAAAATGGAAACTGTTGAGCATTTCTTCTCCTCTTTCTGTATGGCACGAAATGCATGTGGCTGTAATTTCGTGGGGATTGTCAAAATCCCGTTGCAAAGCTTCATGCTTGCTGTGGTCGACACTGGGTATGTGCGGCTGACTGTATTCTTCTTTGAGTTCGGCAAGCAGCGGATTTTCCTGCTTCGCATCTCGCAGAACGACTGTGATAATGATCAGCGGCACTACCACCGACAAGATAAACGTTACTGTATTCTTCATGTGGTATGGTTTATAGCATGGGTTTCAATTCCGGGCTCAGGTCATCAGGATACAAACCTGAACATACTGTGGCAAATATATGAATACGGTTCGGGATGTTGAATTTCTTTTTTTTACATATAGATATATGTGAATGAGATGTAAATAACACTAAGTAAGCTTCTAACGATATTATTAAGATTTGGTCTAAATAAAAATTTTGTTTTTCTTCCCCATTGCTATCTTTTTATTGTCTTTTGAATGTTAATTTTTGCAAGAAAAAGAACAATTCCTGATTAAAAAGTAAAAGTACCCTTTTCAATTTGCTGAAAACTACAAGAAATACGGATTTTATGATTCAGTTATGTGAAACGAATAAACTGTCACCTTCAATTCCGCAGGTGCCAGATAAGGCCTGTCTTCAAAAATATTTCCCCTGTATTTCACAGGACAACAATGAAATCTCATCAAAAAAAATCGGGAACTAACATAAAAAATAATCGTATATTAGCTATAAAATATACCCGCGAATTGCCAATAAATTTTTGAAATGGGAAAAGCAGATTACACACTTATTTTTATTGTGGAGGATGATAAGTTTTATGCTGATGTTATCCGCAAAGCATTGGAGTCAAGAAATTTCATGAATGTGAAAACATTTCCCAGTGGTGAGGAGTGCCTGAAAAACCTTCATCATAAGCCCGAAATTGTCTTGCTCGATTATCGGCTGGGAGAAGATTTGATGGATGGCATGGAAGTGTTGAAAACCATTCGCAAATCAGGGATTGATACACAGGTGATTTTTCTTACAGCTTTGGATAAGCTTGAAGTTGCCACCAATACCATCAAGGCCGGAGCTTATGATTATGTGGTGAAATCTGAAGCTGCCATGGAGCGTATCAGAAATATCATCCGCCGGATTACTTTCGAAAATCACATCAAAAGGGAGAACCTTTTGTTAAAACGCAGCCGTAAAATTATTCTTGCCATTATTTTTCTGCTTGCTGCAGGTATTTTGATTCTTGGCACTTTGCAGTTTATGCGTTGAAACCTTCCTCTAATCCCTTCTTATCGACTCTTCTTGCTTCGTAACAGCCTGTCAATCTGAGCGAAACAGGGTGAAGCGCAGCATCCCGGGGTTATACAAATCCTTTTGTCAGGGACAATTATTTTCTAAGAATTCATTGTTTTTGAAACTCGTACCTTTGCACGGTATTAATCTCCTGATATGACAGCTTTCCGCGGAAATGATTCTTCTTTTCTTCCCCTTACTGCCGACGAAATGAAAAGCAGGGGATGGGATCAGGCCGATATCATCCTGGTAAGTGGCGATGCTTATATTGACCACCCCTCCTTTGGCACAGCCATCCTGGCTCGCATGGCAGAGGTACAGGGTTTGCGGGTAGCGATCCTTGCACAGCCCAACTGGCGCGATGATTTGCGTGACTTCAAAAAGCTGGGGACACCCCGACTTTTTTTTGGGGTTACGGCAGGAAGCATGGACTCCATGGTCAACCATTATACGGCCCTGCGCCGCAAAAGAAGTGACGATGCCTATACCCCGGGTGGCCGCGCAGGTTACCGGCCGGATTATGCTTCGGTGGTGTATACACAAATCCTTAAAAAGCTGTATCCCGATATTCCGGTGGTGCTGGGGGGTGTAGAGGCCTCCATGCGACGGTTTACCCATTACGATTACTGGCAGGATAAAGTAAAACCTCCGGTGCTTGCAGAAAGCGGGGCCGATTTGCTGCTATATGGCATGGCTGAGCAGCCCTGGAAAATGCTGCTGGAACTCACAAAGAAAGGGGTGCCGGTACATTCTCTTCACAATCTGCCTCAAACTGCCTTCCTGCGGGATTCTGACGAAAAAATTCCTCCGCTGAAAAATACCCCGGAACAACAAATTCCCTCCCACGAAGATTGTCTGCACAGTAAAAAAACTTTTGCTGATGCGTTTCGTATCATTGAAGAAACATCCAACAGTCTTAAGGCGCCGCGCCTTATGCAACAAGTGGGCCGTCAGCAGGTGATTGTCAATCCACCCGTACCGCCCGCTGATGAACAAACCGTGGATGAAGCATGGGAATTGCCCTATAACCGGCTACCACATCCTAAATACCGGAAAAAGCCGCCTATTCCTGCCTGGGAAATGATAAAGTTCTCGGTCAATATTCACAGGGGCTGTTTTGGTGGATGTAGTTTCTGCGCCATCAACATGCACCAGGGAAAATTTGTACAAAGCCGTTCGGAAAAATCCATCCTCAACGAGCTGGAAGATATTGCCAAAATGCCCGACTTTAAAGGGCATGTCAGTGATCTGGGTGGCCCGTCCGCCAATATGTTCAAGATGGAAGGGATTGACAAAGAAATGTGCCGGCGTTGCAAGCGCCCCAGCTGCATCTATCCCAATACCTGCAAAAACCTGAATTTTGATCACAATCCCCTGTTGCAGCTGTATGAAAAGGCTGAAAAAATTCAGGGGATTAAAAAAATCACCATTGGCAGTGGCGTGCGCTATGATATGTTGCTGGGAAAAACACCACAGCAAAACAAACAATACGGACTTCAGCCCTACATCCGTAAATTGCTGAAAAACCACGTGTCGGGCCGACTGAAGGTAGCTCCCGAGCATACCTCACCCCAGGTGTTGAAGCTGATGCGCAAGCCATCATTTGCAGGCTTTGAAGAGTTCCACCGAATTTTCAGGGATGTGTGCCAGAAAGAATCGCTTCCCTGGCAACTCGTTCCCTATTTTATTTCGGGGCATCCCGGCACCCTTGAAAAGGACATGAAAGACCTTTCGGTGCTGGTCCGTAAACTGGGTTACAGACCCGAACAGGTGCAGGAGTTTACGCCCACTCCCATGACGCTGGCTACTACCATGTACTATACCGGCATCGATCCCTATTCCGGAAAATCCATTTCGATCGTGCGGGGCGATAAAGAGAAACGCCGGCAGAAAGAGTACTTCTTCAAAAAGAAGAAGTAACGCTCACTGCTCAACTGATTTTTTCTGAACAAATCGTTTTATTTCACTATCATCTTCCCTTTCAGAATACGATTGCCGCTGCGCAGTTCAATGAAGTACACTCCGGATGTAAGGTCATTGCCCCTGAGGGTTAGGGTTTCAGTGCGTATACCGGTCATCCGCAATACTGTTTGCCCTTTGCTGTCTGTCAGGTAAAGGGTGAACTCCTCGTTAGCAGGATTGCTGTAGCGAAGGGTGGTAACATCCCTGAAGGGATTCGGCGAAACGATAATTTCATCCTGCAAGAGGATGCGGTCGGTAAAAGTACCTGCATCAACGGCCACGATGTTGGACCAGGATACAGA
>JAABSE010000049.1 GCA_011390575.1 Sphingobacteriia bacterium | reverse complement strand
ACTATCTGTCACCTCGAACGTAGTGAGAGGTCTATCTCCATCAATTTTGAATTTTAAAATTTTACCGGACACTAATGGATTTTAATATACATTTGCTGTTGTACTGTTTGGTCAGTGAAGGATTCTTAAGCTGACAGCGAGATGATGGGTGCAGAGTATTGCTCCTATCCATAGCCGTCAGTTTTAACTGCCGGATCTGAAAGCCTGAAAGGTAAAGTGGGTTTAAGCTCCCATTATTTATCCGTCAAGATTGCTAATAATCAGATTTTCTATTCACCAATAACCAATTTTTTGTATGAGAATATCACTGTTTTCATTTTTTGTTTTTGGAATTTTAATCCTGGGAGGATTCCTGTTTTTCTTTGTTTTTAAAGGGATTACTCCCGCAGACAATAAACCTGTCAGCGAATTATCTGCTTCCCAACAAAATGAGATCGTTATGGATGGAAATAAAATGGAATTACCCGGGCCCCGCAAAACCGGTGGTATGAGCTTGACGGAGGCACTTGTTTTAAGAAGATCCGTAAGAAGTTACAGTAGTGATCCTCTTACGCCTTCTGAAGTTTCGCAGCTCTTATGGAGCGCCCAGGGTGTGACCAATGAACGGGGTTTTCGGACTGCACCCTCGGCCGGTGCCACTTTTCCCCTGGAGATGTATGTAATGGTCAATAATGTAACCGGAATGGAGAAGGGGATTTATTATTACGACCCCTTTGAAAATACACTGGAGGTAATAAATACGGAAGATGTTTCGGCAGCTTTGACGCGTGCCTCGCTGAGTCAGTCTATGATCAGCGAAGGTGCGATTGTCCTGATTTTTGGTGCTGTATTGGAACGCACTGAATCAAGGTATGGCGAGAGGGCAGAGCGATATGTGTACAATGAAATTGGACATGCATCTCAGAATGTACATTTGCAGGCAGCCGCATTGGATATGGGCACGGTAGTTATCGGTGCCTACCGCGATGAAGAAGTGGAAAATATCCTGCAACTGGGTGAAGAAATCCGGGTATTGTATATGATGCCGGTGGGAAAAATGAACTGAACCCGGGGTTGTAAATCCCTGGCAATTTCAATAAACAACGGGTTGTTACAAACTATATGATACCCCCATTAATACTGACCAGGAATAAGGATGGGTTTCCCGTGTCAGGTTTCTCACATTGCCCATTGGGGTTAAAAACATACTTGCAGTTGGCTCCAGGTTGAGGCTTACCCTGTTGGTAACAGGATAACTGATGGCCAGACCTGCCATACCTGAAAAATTCAGTTTGTTGATACCTACCACAGTCCC
This sequence comes from Sphingobacteriia bacterium, assembly GCA_011390575.1. Classification (GTDB taxonomy): domain Bacteria; phylum Bacteroidota; class Bacteroidia; order Bacteroidales; family UBA7960; genus SKVR01. The sequence continues at coordinate 26,553 of JAABSE010000049.1, read as the reverse complement.
TATGGGTGTGCTTTGTATTTGTTCAGGAAGGAAAACATTTGCCGACAACAGGTAGTTGGCCGATAGTCCGGCTTTGGCATAAATATCAAATCCTTTCTGCCAGAATTTATATCTTGCATTCACGGGCATTTCAAGGTATTCGAAATGCTGAATCAGCCCGGTCCCGGTTTTGTTTAGCAAATTGACAATGCTTTCGTCGTAACTTCCCTTGAGGGTAATAATGCGCGAAGAACTGATATCTGCAAAATAGAGACTTTGATCCGTAAAAACAATACCGCCCATGGAGGTGCTCATGCTTTGCGGATGTTCGTTGATGGATGCCCCGTCTTTAGAGTACAATGCCATCATGGAAGGATGACTGAAGGTGGCAATATCATTCACCCTTTGGCCCATGCGATTATAGCCCAATCCACTCTGTATCTCCCAGCGGTTGTTGACTTTATAGTTTACATGCAAACCTGCTGCGAAGGTCATGATTTCACTTTCCAAAGCCTGCATGGGGTTGGGCGTATTCCTGTTCTGGTATCGGTAAGATTGCTGTGGCGCAAAAAAGGTGGCCAAAGAAAACGAAGAATTCCCGGCCTGATCAGCGTTTGCCAGGGCGAAATCCATACGGTTGGAGATCTCCTCTTTTCCTGCAGCTTCAAGGTTTCCCGGCAGCTGAATCTGTGCTGCTGCCAGTTCATGGTTCTCTGCAACCAGTGAAGCGGTTTCTGCACTGAAGGATGGCAATGCTGAACGAATGGCAACATCTGCTATCATAGGCTGTTCCCTGAAGTCCAAAGTTCCCGGTTGTTCCTTGTTTTCTTTGAGTGCAACAAGAGCCTGGCTTTTCTGAGGAGTGAATGTGGATGTTGTTATCGGTAATTCTCTCTGGGTATCAGTACTTGAAACAGCGGCAGTTGCTTCTGTGGAGGAGGATTGACTATCCGGGGCTTCCGGAGCAGCAGGTTGAGAGGTCGTAGGTGTTGTTTCCTGTGCAATAGGTTCAACAGGCACACCCAGCTGGTTGAGTAATAATGCTGAAGCTGAAAGCAAAAACAAAAGTGCTGCTGCAGCTACAGCAGTCATTCTTTTTCTCCTGATTCCCGCACGAGCATAAGCTTTTTCATCCAGCCGATTCTCTATAGACGACCATAGTTCTGCGGGTGGTTCGACCTCATAATTGTCGAGTCTTTTCTGTATGTCTTTTTCTAACCGATCCATCTTTCTTCAGATAGCTTTTTCAATCCATTGGGACTGATAATCAATTTTTTCTTTTAATATTGTTTTGGCTCTTGCAAGGTTTGACCGTGAGGTTGAAACTCCTATATCGAGGATTTTCGCTATCTCATTATGTGAGTGCCCATCCATTACATAAAGGTTGAATACCAACCGGTATTGATCGGGCAACTGCCTCACAAGCGCAAGAATTTCTTTTTCTGACATGGCATCAAGAGCGGTAGCTTCTTTGTCTGTAAAGTCTTCCCCTTCATTCATCTCGTCGACTGAGAGGGTCGTTATTCTGCTCCTGTATTTATCCAATGCTATGTTAACAAATATGCGCTTCATCCACCCCTCCAGCGATCCGTCCCATTTGAAGCTTTTCAGGTTGTCAAAAACCTTAACAAAGCCATCCTGCAAAAGGTCCTGTGCATCAAAACTATTTCCGGCATAGCGCATGCAAACCCCATACATCTTAGATGCAAACATTTTATAGAGTTCACCTTGGCTTTGCCGGTTGTTTTTAATACAACCACGCACGATTTCTTTTAATCTTTCCACTCGGACGGGTGTTTGTACTGTAAACAAAAGTAAAAAAAAAACTTATAGGGTCAGCACGCACAAACTATGCCGTAATGGGGTAGCTCAGGCAATAAAGAAATAAAGAACGTAATACTGTGCAACAAGGCGTTGACGGCCTGTTATATGATAAATCTTTCTCCTTTTGTATTGAAAAGTCGTAACTGAATTTCTGTTTCGTACTGTTCATTGATCCGGTGAAACAGTTCTGTTAATACATCCAGGGACTCATCAAACTGAAAATGAAATGTTATAATTTCCTGTTTGATATTTTCAAATTCAATTTCGTTGTCTTTTACCGAAAAATAGTAATAGAATCCATCTTCCAGCCATAAATCTTCTGTTCCTGCATTTTTAAAGGCTTCCATGAGTTCATTCCAGAAATCATTTTTTTCTTTTGGCAATTGCTCAAAAATAGCATACCCCCATACGGTATTTTGCGGAATACGCATGAGGGTGTCAAAGTTGAAAAGAAGGTGGTTCTCGAATGGGGAGCCCTGTTTCAGGGTTATAAGATTGTCATTGATGATAATTTCGAATTCGTGTCTCTTGTCATTTACCCAAAAAGTATAACGGGGAGTTGCCTCATCGGTGGCACCCATTTGCAACAACTGGGTTGCGGGGCCAATGGTGGTAATACAAATGTCGGGTACGTCAATGTCTGAAACCTGAATTTCTGTATGTCCATTCGAGTGATTTACCTCTGCTTCAAGGGTGAAATTGCTGCAGGGAAACGATTCTACGGTGCTTAGGCTGAAATTGAGAAAAGAGGACTCAGGAGAAAATTCTTCGTAAAATTCCAGGTCAATATAATTGAATGCATGATCTTTATCCTCATCTGTAGAACAAGATGAGAGCAAGGTAAATGCAATGATTGCGCTTAGAAAAAGTATGGTTTTACTGTTCATTGATAATGTTGAATTCTTTTGTTTTACTATTCTTGTTTTCCATAATAACCTGGTTTGTTTTAAAGAGTTGGTCGATAGAATGATTAGTTAATTGTTTAAAAACGGGATAAACATTCAGTAGTCCCCTATATGAACAAACCAGAGAAAAAAAAGACAGGCTAAATTTGGCTGTGCAGGGGTGACCAAATCAAAGCCTGCCAATACAAAAAATCTTGCAGGAAAAACTGTTACTCAATGTACGTTTTTGACCCAGGGCAAATGGCCGCGCAGGTTAGCTGAAATGGTTAATGTTGGTGCACTTTGTTGTTTTAGTGGAAAACGCAAAAGCTTGCGACCATTTTTCATTAACCCTGAAATCAAAACGTACAATGGGGAAAATTACGGCATCAATGATTTGCTGAAAATTATTGCCTTGTTTTTTCCTGTTAAAGTTTTGTTACCAATAATGCAAAGAGCAAAAAAAAGTGTTTATATATAGATTTCATAAAGTCAGGAAAAAAACCGGAGTACCTTCCAATGGACAAGCTATGATTGTTGGGGAGTCTTGGTTCAATTAAAAAAGTCTGATATTTAAGGCAGAAAGGCGAGAACCCCGGTTTTTAAAAGAGCGTTATATTAAGAAGACGCAGCGAGGGGGTAAAACGCTGCGTCTTTTCAGTAAAAAATTGCACTTTTTTCAGGGATGTATTGTAAGGTGCTGTAGTACAGGATTTAAAATGCTTATAAATTTTCTCCTGTTTTCAGAAATTCAATCATAAGATCAATATCAAACTCGTCAATTCCATGTTTTAGGAGGTGCTTTTTGTCTTCCAGGAATGATGATTCAAAGCTTTTGAAGTTCTTAAAGCTTGCCACACTCTTTTTGTAAGCTTCCAGTGCATTTTCTTCTTCTTTCATGCACCACAGGGCGTGGCCAAGATTGAGCAGGTCAAAACGATTGTCGGGGCTGCCGGCCAGCAATCTCTTAAGATAGTCTGCCGCGGTATCGAATTTGCCGGTTACAAATGAGCACCAGGCCAAAGGACGGCGGATTTTATGATTTTCAGGTGCAAGAACTTCTACCTTAAAATAGTATTGCAAGGCTTCCTCGTATTGTTCCAGGTGGATAAGACACTGGCCAATATTGGCCTGAATCTTCATATCGTCCGGATTTCTTTTTTCTGCAAGCCTGTAATAGGAAAGTGCTTCATCCCACCGGTTCATAAACTTGGAGCAGAAAGCTATCTTTTTGATAATCCACAATCTCTCGGTATTGATCAGCTCTGCTTTTTTGTAGTAAACCAAAGCGTTCTGAAAGTCTCCGGTTTTTTCATAGCAAAAGGCAATTTTTTCGAAAAGCTCGATGTCTTTTTTATCCCGTTCAAGCAAAGAGAGGAAAATGTTCAGGGCATAGGGGTAAAACTGCTTGTCGAAATAAAACTCTGCAATGTTGCGGATGGTTTTTGAGTCGGTTATGATGTTTTTGATGAATGCATTGTTAAAGAGATCAGGTTCCAGCAGGAAGATATCTTCAAATTCTTTTTTCCAGGGGTGTAGCTTGAAAAACCGGTACAAATCCTGAAGGTATTGTGTGTAAATACTCTTGGTAGTAGCAAAATCATTGATCAACTCTTCTGATTTTTCAATTTCCGAAACATTGTCCATTTCGGCGTTGGCCATATTGAGCATCATACTTTTTTGCTGCTCGGGTATAAGGCTCAGGTTGATGCAAAAGGAGTATTTATCGCTGTTGCACATAAAATAGGTTTTCTCAAGCTTTTCCACCAGGGGGCTGAGATCTACATCGCTGTCGGCACTTTTGAGAAAAGGCTGAATTGCCTGGTTATCGGAGTAAAAGGGGACAAACCAGTTGCTTATTCTCTGGAAAAACGGGAAATTCTTAAGCTGAGAGAATGCACTCATGAATACATCCATCCCTTCCATCTGCATTTCGGTAAATTCCTGAAGCTTATCGAGCAAATCGGGAGCATCTTCAAAAACAGTTTCCCACTCCGGATTCTTTTCCTCTCCAAACTCATCTTTGAAAATGTTTTCCAAATCAAGTTTTTCTTCAATTTTGGGTCTGAGCTTCATCATGGCAGGCAGGATCTCTTCTTTCCACTTTTTGCTCACGCTCTCTGTTTCCCTTGTTTTGGTAAATTGTATAAGTATGGCCTCCAGGTTTTTCTGGATATCACTTTCCTGTGATAGTTCAAGGGTTTTCTCTTCCAGTACCGGGTATAAATAAAAACGATCGTTGTATTTGAGGAAGCACAGAAACAGCCCTACCAGTGCCCTTTGCCATGTGTACTGTTCTCTGGTCTGCACAAAGCGAAAAAGCAACAAAAACTTGTTGACATCAAAATACCTGAGCAGGCTTAGTGTAAGTGCGCTGACGATAAGGCTTTTGTCATGCCAGGGAAAGTGTTCTGAGTCACAAACGGCGTCCAGCAATTCTATTTCCGGTTCGGTGTATTTGTCCGACAGCCAGATGATGTTGAAAATCTTGATCAAAGCCTCTTCACGTGCCGGACTGGACTGTTCTTCCGAAAGGCTTACTCCTTCCAGGATTGATGAAAGCTCTTTGTTAAACGCAAGGCTTTCCAGATAGGCAAGGGCCTGAGTTCGTTCTGTTCCTCGTGTGCGGTCAAATTGCTTTTTCTGGTGGTATACGTTCTCTGCCGCGATGTCTGTCAGGATTTTTTCCTGCAGTTCATCTGCCAGCTCCAGCAGGTTGCGCTTCAAATAGAGATAAATGCTGGTCCTTTGCGGATCTTTTATTTTACCGAAAGAATGGCGCAGAATATTTTCATAAGTCAGCGAATGCTGAGCCAGCTGGTCTCCGTAATATTCTCTGCCTGACTGGGTAATTAGTTCTCTGATTCCTTCGATAGCATCCAGTACTCTTCTGTTGTGAAGACTATTGCTGATGCTGCTGTAGGTTTTCTTTACTGAAGTGCTGTCCATAATATGAATTTCCCTAAAACGATTGATGCATGTAATGAGTTGAAGGATAGGAGGCAATCAGGTAATATTGCTTATCCGAAGTCTTCCTTGTGTTAACAAAACAAACAGGGAAGTATGGGCATTGTTTATAAAATGATTCTTTCTGCGTCAAAGGGTGCAGAAAGGTAAAATTTCACCATTGCAAATCCGGGACCTTCATAAGCAGCAGAAATAGAGACTGTTGTATTTTCTTTTTCTTTCCACACTCCGGTTAAGCGCGATGATTCATGAATATGGCCATGCAAAGTCAGAAGGGGTTTATGGTTTTCAATAAAAGTTTTGATGGCTTTGCTGCCCACGAAAATATCTGCCTGGCTGTTTTCAATACTGATGCCGTCCATGTCTACCCGGTCAAGTCCGGTATGGTAGGGAGGTGAGTGAAACAGGCAGATGGCGCGTTCAGAGTCGACGCTTTCGGCAAGCCTTTTCAGGTCATCGCTGATGGTGATTTGAAAATCATTTTCTTCTGTATGAAAAGTGCGAAATCCATCTTCAGGTTTTACACAACCCGGCTGCACCGTATGGTCGGTGTCGTATCTTTCCCAGTCTTTGAGCAGAAAAGGGGTAGGAGGTACGTAGGAATAACCCAACACCTGGTACTGGTCAAGGGAAACAACCTTTCCGTGAATATACTCCCACAAGCCTTGTTTTTCGAATTCAATCAGTGTTTCTTCTTCAATTTTGGGGTCATCATTTCCCATAATGATAAACACCCGCGGATATTGTTTGCCCAATTTATCCCTGAGTTCCCTAAACCTGCTGGCCAGATAATCGGTGACAAAGTCGGGTTTTATTTCTCCGGCCCTGAAACTGTGCAACACGCTTGAAGGAAGAATATCCCCCCCGATAAAAAGGTTGGCTGGTTTTTCCTTTTCAAGATATGCAAACAGCTTTTCGTAACGGTTCACTTTTCCGTGTAAATCTGATACAAACAGGCAAAAGTCACTCATTTTTTGTCAGGTTGGGTGGCAAAAAAAGCGGGCATGCAATTATGGATGCTGCATGCCCGCTATATGGTGTTTGTTATTTGCTGAAATCTTCTATCAATAAAGTATTTTCTGATAGCAGCTCATCTGATGAGTTTGGGTTTGCCTCAACCACTTCTTCAGAAGTTGTGGATTCAGCTTCATAATAAATGGGACCTTCGATTCCCAGGGGAAGACCCAGCCAGATCCAGATAATAAACATGGGAATCCTCGCAATCATAAATGCCACAGCATAGGGCAACATCATGGAAATCAATGTGCCGATACCTGCTGTTTTATCATACTTCTGGGCAAATACAATCACCAGCGGGAAATAGGGGAGCAGCGGTGTGAGAATATTGGAGTATGAATCACCAATACGGTAGGCAGCCTGGGTAACCTCAGGCGCATATCCCATAAGCATAAGCATGGGAACGAATATGGGAGCCAGAAGCGCCCACTTGGCAGATGCACTACCCATGATAAGGTTTACAAGTGATGCAATAATGATAAAAGCCACCAGCAGGGGTATGCCGGTAAAACCAATGGCATTAAGCCCGTCAGAACCTTTCACGGCAAGTACACTTCCCAGGTTGGACCAGTTGAAGTAGGCCACAAATTGTGCAGCCACAAAAGCGATTACAATGTAAAGGCCCATGGTTGACATTGACTTGGCTGTCATGTCAGATACATCCTTATCATTTTTAATGGTTTTGGAAACTATACCGTATACCAGACCTGCCACAAAGAAAATAAGGAACATGATGGGCACGAGAGAGTCATAAAAGGGTCTGAAGCTGTTGCTTTGGGTGTTTTCATCAAATTCACCCCGGAGCAAACCTTCCGAAGGAATAATGGCTACAGCTACCAGCACCAGTACAATGAATACAGCAAAGAAAGACCACTTGAGCGCTTTTCTTTCTCTTGGGGTAACTTCGTTGGATTCAGGAGCAAGCATCTCACCGTCAGGGCGATACTCTCCCAGGCGTGGGACAACAATTTTTTCTGTAACCCAGGTACCGGCAATACCCACCAGAGGCACAGATGCAGCCATCAGATACCAGTTGGAAAGTGGGTTAACCGTATAAGCCGCGTCAATAATCTGAGCAGCGGGCTCGGTAAAGGCAGCAATCATCGGATCCAGTCCGGTGGGGAGGAAGTTGGCTCCAAAACCACCTGATACCCCGGCAAATGCTGCGGCAATCCCGGCAAGGGGATGACGGCCCATTCCCATAAACAAGGCCGCACCCATGGGGATTAGCACCACGTAGCCTGCGTCGGCAGCTACTGAGCTTATCATACCTGCAACTACGATAGAGAAAGTGATCAGATATTTGGGGATTTTAGAAACAAACAATCTCAAAGCAACGGCAATCATTCCGGTGTGTTCCGCAACCCCGATACCCAGCATTACAACCAACACAAGACCCAGGGGAGGGAAAGTGGCAAAAACATTTACCATGCTGGTGAAAATTCGCTGAATACCATCTTTGGTCAGAAGATTTTCAACAATAATAAACTCTGCCGCCATATCGGAATCTCCTCCGGTGCCAGGCTTAAGTACGCTGACGCCGCCAAATATCCATGACAGAAGCAGCACTACCCCCATCAAAATGGCAAATAAAGTAACCGGTTGAGGCAACTTATTCCCTACAACCTCTACTTTATCCAGTATTTTTTTAAAAACACCATCTTTCTTTGAATTGTCTTTTTCGCTCATAATTTTTTTATTGAAAGTCAATAGATTGGTTTATGTTTAGAAGGCCCAAAAATAAATCATTCAGGCATACCAGCAAAGGATTAAGTAATATATTTTATTACTCATCACAATGTCAATAAATTAGTCGGAAAGACAGTGTGGTGGAAGGGAGGTTTTAGCGAATTAATGTTATAACTCCCTGTGTTTGCTTTCGTTCTCCCTGCCTCGTGTAGGTAACTACGTAATAGTAGGTTCCCTCAGCCTGATTCGATCCATCCCACCAGTTGAGATAGTAGTCGTTATGTTCGAATACCTTTTTGCCATTGCGGTTGTATATCACCATTACACTCCCCGGGTAATGTTCGAGGTTTTCTATCTCGAAAACGTCGTTGATTCCGTCGTTGTTGGGTGTGAAAACATTGGGAATGTTCAGGTCGCAGTTCTGTTCAGAAACGGCCAGCTCAAAAAAGCCGGCACATCCGGTGATGGTATCTGTTACCCGAACCATGTAATTGGCAACTTCTTTGGCCAATATGGTGTCAAAGATGCGTCCTTCCAGCTCTTCTCCTTCCAGCATCCACTGATAGAGCCAGTGTATTTCATCGCCAATCAGTTCCGGCTGCACGGTAAGGATGGTGGAATCTCCTTCACAAATTGGGATTTCCAGCTCTGAAACAATTTCTGCTTTGGGAAGTGGTTGCGCTGTGATAACCAGGGTGGTGTCCCAGGTGCATCCAAAATTATCTGTTGCTCTGAATGTAAATTCAAAATCACCCAGCACATCTGTTTCTATGCTTGTGGATACCGGGTTGTTTCCCAGTTCATTGCCATTCTGGTCAAACCATTTTTCTTCCACAATCTCCGGTGTAAAAATCAGAGAATCGGGATAAAAATCTTCGTTGAAGAACATACTCCAGCCCATCACGTGGCCGGAGGTGCCTGTTACCGAGTCTTCCACCGTAACAGTCCATTCTCCGTTGAGTGGACAACCAATGAGGTTTTGGAAGGATTCCACCGGGGTATAACTTCCTTCGGGTAAATAGGGCTGGTTGAAATACAGGTCTCCCGCCTGGTCGGTATAGTTATGGAACTGAAAGGTGGTTTCACTCATTAAACCATATTGGGGGGCTGTGGTGAAACAATACTCATAGCCTATTCCGGGAATATCGCCGGGTGTTTCGTTGTAGAGTAAAACCACCGGTTCGCCCAGGTGCGCCCCTCCGGGGCTGATGTCGTGTAACACTACAGATGAACCATTGGGGCATTGCAATTCGAATGTAAGGTCTCCGAAATCCATGTGTTCCATGTTAATGCACACCCTGTCAAAATCTTCCTCAAATACAATCTGCTGCTCATCAGGAAAGACATCAAAAACAAGGCTGGATGCAAAAACTTCACCTTCTCCCACAAATGCTACCGTATCAACCACAGTAGGAAAGCCGGTCCAGGGAATGGCATTCACATTTCCCAGCAGGCTGAACACTTCCTCCGAACAAACCGTGTCGGCTGTAGCAATGGTATTGTTGAAGTTGGGAACCGTGGCAAGTCTTACCGTGATAATGGTGTCGATTATGCAACTGTTCTGAGGGTCTTCTATGATAAGGCGGAAAGGGTAGGCGCCAGGGTCTTCATAATCGTGCGAAACCTGTGGCCCATCTTTCAACTCTCCGTCAAAATTCCAGTGGTAAGTAATGTTTGTCAGTGATCCCTCAGGCTCTCCGCCATAATAATCTGCATCGGCCTGAAAGTTGACGGTTTGTGCCTCAGGACAAAAGTCAAAGGTTTCCTGATCGGTGGTAATGTCGGCATAAAAGGCATCGCACAACTCAAAACAGGCAATATCGGCCCACCATCCTCTGGCAGTGTCTGCTTCAGAAGATACAAATCGCACGTGCAGCGATGAGCCCGTTGACCAGATTTGCTCTCCCAGCAGACTTGTGCCGCTGCCGGTAGCAATAAGATCTGCATTTTCATCTGCACCATCATGTATGTAAAGAAAATCATCCTGTCCCAATTCAAAAAACCGGAAATTGAGTTTGATATACTGGGGCTCTTCGGTGTCGTTTTGCGCAGTAAATGTGATGGAGTAGTTTTCGTTATTCCCATAATAGGTGAGGGTGTCGCCGCCACTGTCTGAGAAAGTTCCTGAGCAGGTTTCAATATTCTGGCCGTCGTGGTTGTTGATGGGAAAATTTATTGACTGGGACTGAAGCAGTCCGGAGAACAGCAGTACAGCTGTAAAAATGATCCTGGTGAAGGGGCGTATCATATAAAATGGGATATAATTCATGTGCTTTTAATTTGGGTTTCAGTGGTCACATGGAACTCACATATTATAATCATACTGCTGCATGTCAAATGATTTGTCATGTTTTTTTTAGCTTACATTGTATGAAATAATACGCATATTCTCCGGCTTTATTTTGCCGGAGGCCAATAAAAGCACAAAGATACATTTACAGGATTAAAAAATACAATGGGTGCATAATTTTTTGCTACCCGTAAAAGGTTCAGGCCCTGCTGTTGAAATACTTGTCTATTTCCTCCATTCTCCTTTCTTCAGTATTAATGATATCTTTGATAATTACCCCTTTTTCAAGCAAAATAACCCGTGTGCAAATATCGGCCAGGTGGTTGATGTTGTGACTGGAAACAAGCATGGTATTGCCGGTCTGGCGGTTTTTCTCGCGCAGGAGGTTTTTGATGATAATCTGTGAACTGGGATCGAGAAAGTTAAAAGGTTCGTCCAGCAGCAAAAGCGGCGGGTTGACCATCATTGCAGCAATGATGCCCACCTTTTGTTTGTTTCCGGTGGATAATTGCCGGATGTACTTGCCGGTTTCAAGGATTTCATCGCTCATGAAACGGGAGTATTCCTGCAGCTTTTGTTCGGTCTCTTCCCGGTTTAAGCCATAGGTTTCAGCATTAAAGTGGAAATATTCTTCCGGGGTCAGAAATCCTATCAGAAATCCCTCATCCAGGAAACTTCCGGTCTGTTTTTTCCAGTTGTGGTTTTCATGTACTTTTTCTCCGTCAATTTCAACAGAACCGCTGGTGGCACCAATCAAATCAAGCACCAGGCGCAGCAGGGTGGTTTTTCCCGCACCGTTATTTCCCACAATACCCACAAGCTCTCCCTTTTTGATTTCCAGTGAGGGAATGTCAAGTGCTATATTTCCATTGTATTCCTTGGTAAGCTGGTCTATTCTGATATGCATAACGGGGTTTATTTTTGACGGTATAAGTTAAGTTTGACGTATTTTCTTTTTTCAAATTTGCGCACAATTCCGTTGATCCAGCTGTTATGAGTTAGGATAAAAATAAGGCCTGTCAGGGAAAACAGCAGAGCACTTCCATGGGGCAATGGAAGAATGTAACCGATAAGAAGAAAGGGAAGAACAGATAAGAACAGCACCATAACCTGTGCCATTTTGATTCCCGTAACACCTTCCATGTTGAAAGAGCTTCTGCCGTTGGCGTCCAGTCTTGTTGAATTGCCTACTCCGGTCCACAGGTAAAAGAAAAATCCAAACCCGGTGGCATAAAAAAACAAACCTACAAACAACATGGCCAGTTCCAGGCTGTGCCACAGCACAAAAGGTAAAAGAACAATTAGCTGAATGGCTGCATAGATGGAATAAAAATAAAACTTGGCTTTTATGAAGGTTTTTAAAGGGATGTCGCGGGTGGCTAAAAAATCAAAGAAGTGACTTTCCCACGAAAAGGCGTTTTGCAGGTGAAAGCCGCCGTAACTTCCTGCAATCATAAGGATTATTACAATGTATGTTTCAGGTTGTGTGTTTTGCCCCAGCACAATAAACAGCGAAAATGCAATTGCCATGGGAATCATACCAAAAAAATTGAATCTGCTTCTTTTGCTGCGCGAGGCAAGCTGCCACTCGAGCAGCCAGAGCTGTCCGTATTTCGGTACTGAAGCCAGCAGCCCCTCGGGGAATCTTCCCCGGGCAATTGCTTCGCGGGGAGATTGGTTTTCAAAAACCTGGTAGAATCCCTTTTTCATCTGATGGAAGGCCAATAGATGGAGCAACACTATGATGGCTGCTACGGGTACAAAGACTTGCAGGTTGTTGTTGACAAATCCCAGGAACATATCAAGAGAATGCTGCATCAATGCATCGGTGTATAAACTCCATGCAATGGCAGTACCGCCAAGTATTATTATTACCGGCAACAGGGTTTTCATTTTGTTTCCCTGAAAAGATTTTATCCACATGAGAGCTCCCTGATTGATGGCAACCAAAAGCACAATTCCCAGAAGTCCTGAACCCTGGCTGCTTGTTGCAGGATTGATGGTCATTTTGATAAATGAATAGAAAAAAACCGGCAGATACAAATTGACAGGATGCAGCCAGGAGCGCATCATCCGGTAAAGTACCAGTGTTCTGCTTTGAATGGGAAGATGCAGATAAGGACGGACATGTTGCGCAGGCAGGGACTGAAAAAAATACCGAATCGAAAAATCAAAGGCAAAAATCGGAATCAACAAACCATATACCCATTCTGCAGGTGCCCGTTGAGGGAAATACTCCTGAAGAAGAACAGGTAGCATTCGCCCTGCAAGCTGTAACTGAGATAAAACCAATATGGCAAACACGAAAAGTAAAAGAATGACAATCAGGCTTTTTTCAAATAGTTCCGACCGGCGGAACATTTTGTATGTGTGGGAGATAAGCTTCAAAAACATAATTGCACTATTGAGAGGTCTGTAGGTATGGGCGTAAGAATTGAGAGAATGAACCCGTTTTTTTACTTTGTATGGTTGTTTTCGTTTTCTGTCAGCTCCGCATAATTGGTTTCCAGCTTTGTAATGTGTACATCGTAAAGTTTTTTTACATAGAATCGCAGAAACAGCAAAAACAACCCAAAGGCAGCTGCCCCGATGCCTATGTAAAGCAAAATATTGAGATACAGGGGCAGGCTTTCAAAAAAGAGCAGCGAAGTTACCTTTTTGCCACCCGATCCCAGTCCGAAACCAATGATATATCCAAAATAAATTCCCAGGGGAAACAGGGCAATGTTGATATAAAAATAGGTTTTCCGGAAAAAACGCAGCAGGGTAAGGGTGCTTTGCAACGATTGCCGCAGATTTTGCTGGCTGCGGTTCCAGAGCCGGGTAATTTTATTCAGGTTGACGAAATAATAAACAAGTACGATTACAAACAAAATAATCAGTGCCAAAGTATTGGCTACAAAGTAAGTAGCAGGCAAAACAAACAAAATATAAACCAGAAAAGGTAACACCAGAATAATGGTGCCGATTTCCAGGTACAGGCTTTTTTTCAGTTTGTCAACTGGACCGGAAGACTTGCTTTGCATAATCTTAAGCAGTTTCTCTTTGTCCATTTCGCTGTTTTGCTCTTCAAAAGAGCTGTCCCACATTTTCTTAAGTTCGTTCAGTTCATCCATATAATACTCACGGATTTGTCATTGTATTTTTCAATTTTTCCCTGATGCGCAACATTTTCACTCTTACATTATTCTGGGTGATACCCATGATGGAGGATATTTCTTCATAGGATACATCATCCAGGTACAGCATTATCATTGCTTTTTCTACTTCCGACAGCCTGCTGATTGCCATATGAAGCATCTCAAGATCTTCTTTTTTCTTTCGCCCGTCTTCCTGTGCCAGTTCAATATCCTGGGCATCAACCGAATTGTTGAGGGGGTTGCGTTTTTGTTTCCTGAAACCCGAAATGGCTGTATTCAGTGCGATACGGTAAATCCATGTGCTGATTTTTGCATCTCCCCTGAATCCCCCCCAAGCCTTCCAAAGCTGAGCCACGATGTCCTGATATAAATCCTGACAATCATCTTCTACAGGGCAATACATTTTGCATACCTTGAAAATGATGCCCCGGTGTATCTCTATGGTACGGATAAAATCGTTTTCTTGCACCGTGCCTTGATTTACTGATTTATTGGTCGTTAAAAAAACAGGTAAATTACAACCTACCTGTTGGAATTAAGGATAATTATCAAACCCTAATCGCTGAAAACTTCCAGCTTCCTGTGATTTGCTATTATCAAACCTGAAAGTGGTATTGTTGCATCAGGGTTTGAACTCCTGTTTATGCTTTGATGTATCTTACCGAAAAGCCGCATCTCTTGTCATCGATGATACGGAAAACTTTTTCTTTTTTGAAGATTATGTAAAAAAGCCATGCATTGGAATCTCCCGCTTCTGTGGAAGTCCAGAAGTCTGCTGCTCTTTCGATGCTTAAAAAATCACCTTTAAGGGTTCGGTATCCGGCAAAAAGTGCATCAAAACCACTTGGCCCGCCGGGTTTAAGAGAAGATGTAGCCTGTTCTTCTCCTCCCAGTGATTCCAGCATCTGGTTCCAGTCTTCCAGTGTGGGCAGTCTCCATCCTTCAGGGCATGCTTCCATGGCGGCCTGCCAGGTGTACAAACGGCCAAACCTGGCGCCATACTGTGCATTATCGTCGTAAAACCAGCTGCCTTTCACCAGCAACGACAGGTTTTCTGCCATCCACACCTGGTTGTTAAGCTTAATGGTTTTATACTCCCGGCCTCCGAGTTCAAGAATTTCTTCGTTTTGTGTTTCCATCTCAGGATTTTTTTTGCTCTTACTCTTCTTCCGCATAAATCGGATCCGCGGTGTAGGTGTCTACCGGCTCTTTGATCATGGCCCATGCAATAGCCGAAATGGCAACTGTCACCGCACTTATAATAAAGATAATACTTTTATCCTCAACATCATTCACCAGTTCTCCCACCCCAAGACTTGATACAAACTGGGGCAATACCACTGAAAGGTTAAACAATCCCATGTACAGTCCCATGCGCGACTGGGGTATTTTTTGCGACATGATGGCAAATGGCAGGCTGATGGTTGCTGCCCAGCCAATACCTACAACGGCCATCAACATGTAAATTGCCCAGGGAGAAAAACCAAAATAAACAAGGTTTATATATCCAACGGCCATGATGGCAATACTAAGGAAGTGTACCTTGACTCGTCCGAATTTCGCTGCCAGGGGCTCAAGAAGCACTACCGGTATAATGGCAGCAACAAGGTTGAGAGAGAAAAAACTCCAGTTTACAATCCGGCCAATGGTATCATTGATTACATCAAGGGCTGATTTTTCTGCTGCAGCAGCTTCGGCCGCACCGTCACCATTGTCAAGAATAGTAAGCAGAGCCGGGTCAATTTCGAAATCTGCAATCTCGGGTACCCGGAAACGTACAAAAACAAACATGTAGATAAACATGGTTTGTACGCCAATCCATGTAAAAGCATGCGCAGCCAGTACTTTCTGAAACCCAATCAAACCGCCCACTTCCTTCGACTTTCCTTCTTCCTTGCGTGAGAGAACGTAAACCATCAGGGCCAGCGTGAGGGCCATACTGAATATTTCAACCGCATAATAGGGAACTCTTGGTATTCCTGCAAGGCGCACCAGGAACCCGTAAATGGCATAAATCAGAAACCCCCACAAAGGAAGAATCGTTTTCATGATTTCTATGAAAGATGCATCATTTACTTTGGCGGTATCATCTGATTTTGAGGTGTCAATAACGGGTTCTTCGTCTTCCTTGCCGTATTGTCCCAGGTGACGGGGCTCTTTGATAAAAAGAGGAGGGATAACAGAAAACAGGAATACAAGAATAGCGCCGAAATAGATGAGCACATAATTATCGAATACTGCCCCAATCAGGTATGCCAGTACCCCGAAAGTACCGGAAACAGTTTGCATCCATGTATATCCCTTGGTGCGGGGTCTGCCTTCTGGTGTTACATCGGCAATGATGGAACGCGTGGGGTTGAAACTTACGTTGATGGCCAGGTCAAGGGTGAGAGAAATGGCGATGGCCACACCCAGAATACCCCCAATGCCCATGGAAGACTGTATAATTCCGATGTGTGGCAGCGCTAAAAGCATCAGGGCAGCCAGCACCCCCCCGATCAGTATAAATACCCTTCTGCGTCCATTCCAGACCCATACCTTGTCACTGATAATACCGATAATCACCTGCCCCAGAATTCCTGCAAAAGGGCCGGTAGCCCAAACCAGGCCAATATCCCGTATTTCAAGTCCGTATTTGGTGCTCAGCAACCAGCTCAGGGCTGCGATTTGTACTGCCAGTGCAAATCCCATCGCCGTGGCTGGCAGGGCGAGCATGGCATAAAAACTATTGGAAAGTCTTTTTTGAATGTCCAGCATACCTTACTTTTTATATTTCCTTTTTTCCTGTGAACCTTATCCGTAAACCTTTGCGGAAACGGCGCATAAAAGTAATGTGATTTTTGGAAATATACCAGAAAAGATTCAATGATTAATGGAAAGCAAAAACTGAAAACCTGACTGGATTTGTGAAAGTCGAAGGTCAACAAATAGAGAGATAAGCTGTTGTATAGGATACACACATTTTTATGTTAGTTCAAATCAGGAAATAGAAACCCTAAAAGTAAAAAGCAATGAAAAAAGTAATCGTTTTTTTAGAGAAGATGGTTGAAGATTCTGAATTTCAATATCCTTATATGAGGTTGAAGGAGGAAGGCTTTGATGTAGTTTCCGTTGCACCGGAAAAGAAAGTATACCAGGGCAAAGGGGGACAGAGTTTTACACCTGATAAAAGTTTTGACGAGGTGAAAAATGAAGTCTTTGATGTGGTGTTTATTCCCGGAGGATACGCTCCGGATATGTGGCGCCGTAACGAAGGGATTGTCAACTTCGTAAAGAAACATGACGATGCAGGCAAGCTGATTGCCTCTGTTTGTCATGGCCCCTGGCTGTTAATTTCTGCCGGAATCGTTAAGGGACGCAATGTGACAGGTTTTATGGCCATCAAAGACGATCTGCTCAATGCAGGTGCCATCTACGAAGGCAAAGACTGGGTGGAAGACGGCAACTTAATCACCAGCACCAACCCCAAAACCATGCTTCCTATGATGAAGAGACTGGTAGAAAAGCTTAAAGAGTAAGCATTTCATCTGTTTATAATTTGATTAAATTGGTCAGATGGAGCTCGCCAACAACAATTAGCCACAGCTTTTTTAGCTCGGAGCGTATTATAATCATCCGTGTGTGTGTCAATAGTATTGTCATGGCTCGGTTCATATATCCATAAAAAAAAGGTCGCAGTTAGGCGACCTTTTTTTATGTTCTGCAAATACTACCGGTTTATTCTACCAGCACATTTCCTTTCATCTCTTCAGGGGCTTCAATTCCCATAATATGGAGAATAGTGGGTGCCAGGTCTGCCAGCCTTCCGCCATCTTTGAGTTTTTTGTAGTCTTTGTCAAGAAGCCACAGGGGTACCGGGTTGGTGGTATGGGCCGTATTGGGCGAACCATCTTCGTTGAAAGCAAAGTCGGCATTGCCGTGGTCGGCGGTGATAAGCACGGTATAGTTGTTTTCAACAGCCGTTTCGGTAACTTCTTTTACACAGGCATCAACCGTTTCCACAGCTTTCTGAATGGCTTCGGGTACTCCGGTATGTCCTACCATATCAGCATTGGCAAAGTTGAGGCAGATGAAATCAAACTTTTGTTTTTTGATTTCGGCCACTACCATGTCTTTTACTTCAGGAGCACTCATCTCGGGCTGCAGATCGTAGGTAGCTACTTTGGGTGAAGAAACCATCAGGCGCTCCTCTCCTTTGAATTCCGTTTCGCGTCCGCCACTGAAGAAAAAGGTAACATGAGGATACTTCTCTGTTTCCGCAATGCGTAGCTGTGTCTTATCGTGTTTTTCCAGAATTTCACCCATGGTGTTTTTCAGGTCATCTTTCTCGTAAATGATTTTCACGTTTTTGAAAGAATCATCGTATTTTGCCATGGTGATATAATACAGGGGCATGGTTTTCATGTTGTGCTCAGGCATGTCTTTTTGAGTGAGCACAGTAGTTATTTCGCGCAGGCGATCGGTGCGGAAATTGAAGCAAATCACCACATCATCTTCGGCGATGGTTGCGGTAGGTTCATTGTTTCCGCGGGTTATTACCTTGGGTTTGATAAACTCATCGGTTACATCTTCATCGTACGAAGCCTGGATGGCATCAGCAGCAGTATCAAACTGTTCACCTTCTCCTTTTACCAGCATATCGTAGGCAATCTTAATCCTTTCCCAGCGCTTATCGCGATCCATGGCGTAGTATCTTCCGCAAACGGTGGCAATGGTGCCGGCCGATTTCTTCAGATGATCCTCCAGCTGTCCAATGAAACCCAGACCACTTTTGGGGTCAGTGTCTCTTCCGTCGGTAAATGCATGGATGTACAGGTCATTGAAATTGTGTTCTTTGGCCACATCGCACAAACCAAACAGATGATCCATGGCAGAGTGCACTCCTCCGTCAGATACCAGTCCGAGAAGGTGTACTTTCTTCCCTTCTTTTTTGGCGTAGCTGAAAGCTTCAGTTAATACTTCATTTTTATGAAAACTGCCATCTTCAATGGCTTTGGAGATTTTTACCAGATCCTGATATACAACTCTGCCAGCACCAATGTTCAGGTGGCCTACTTCGGAGTTGCCCATCTGTCCATGTGGCAATCCTACATCTTCACCTGAGGTTTTGATGGTATTGAAAGCAGCTTTATCGTTGAGACTGCGGGTAAAAGGTACGTTGGATTTTGCAATAAGATCTGACTTATCGCCTTTACCCTGGCCCCAACCGTCCATGATTACAAGAATTACTTTTTTCTGTTCCATTTTTTTCCTTTCCGGATATTTGTTAAAAGATAATTGATTGAATTTGTCTTATGTATTGGCCCTGATGGCATCCACCGGGTTGAGCTGGGCTGCCGACCATGCAGGAATAAATCCTGCTACCAGGCCAATAATCACCGATACATTTACCCCCAGCATCACATTGCTCATCTGAATCAGCACGTCCATGCCGAAGACACTGGAGGCAAGCCAGGTGCCTGTAAAAACCAGGAGCAAACCTATGGCTCCTCCCATAAGGCTTAGCAAAACAGCCTCCGACAAAAACTGAATGAGGATAAAATAGTTTTTGGCTCCCAGTGCTTTTTGTATGCCAATAATGGTGGTTCGTTCCTTAACAGAAACAAACATGATATTGGCAATGCCAAATCCACCCACGAGGATAGAGAACCCTCCGATGATCCAGCCGGTAAGTTTGAGTACGGCAAAAACCCCGTCGAACTGTGTGGAGAGCAGGCTGGTCTGGTTGAGGGCAAAATTGTCATCGGCAGCCGGTTTGATGCTTCTGATGGATCGCATGGTTCCTCTCAATTCATCGATGAGTTCTTCATTGCTAAAGTTTTCTCTTCCCAGGGCAAGAATGGCCGGATTGTACCTGTCGCTGCTTACATCAATAAATGAGCTGATATAAGTAAGCGGCACAAGCACCAGTTCATCATGGCTATTCCCAAAAGTATCGTCTCCCTCTGTTTCAAACACCCCTATTACTTCAAGATTTCGTCCGAAAACCTTGATGTTTTTTCCCAACGGATCGGCATCGTCAAACAACCCGCTGGCAATTTCACTTCCAATGATAGCGACATTTCGGCCGGCAGCAGACTCGGTGGGAGAGAAATATCTTCCGCTTTCCAGCCCAAAAGTCCGTACTTTGTCATAATCGGCTGAAGCAGTAAGGATGCTTACCCTTTCGATACTGCGGTTGAGGTGCTCTACGGTTCGTGAAGTGGAAGCAGTAAACACGGCAGCCTCCACCACCTGGGTTCGCCTGAGGATTTCATCGGTTTCCGAAGGGCGGGGGGTAGGTCTGTTCATGTATTTCCACCATGCAAAATCGGAGCTGAACTCCCAGGGCCATTTCTGAACGTAGATTACATTGTCGCCTAATGAAGAAATGGAGGTGCGGATTTGCCGCTCGAGTGCATCCACAACGCTGAAAACGCTGATAATAGCGAAGATGCCTATGGTAATACCCAGCAGCGTGAGGATGGTGCGGAGTTTATTGGACACAACACTGCCCCAGGCGAAAAGAGCACTTTCCCTGAAAAGCTTTACAAAAAGTATCATACCGGGTATTTTGAAGTTACAAAATTACTAAAAAAAGAACGAGCAGGAGCACCTGTTGTTCATTGCGATTTTAACTTGAGCATCAGTTCTGAGGCATATACAAAATCTTCTACCTCTTTGTTTTGAGAGGTCAGAATCTCTTCAGAGCTGCCTTCCCACCAAAGGTCTCCTTTGTATAAAAACACCACGTGGTCTCCGATTTCCATAACACTATTCATGTCGTGGGTGTTAACTACCGTGGTAATGTTAAACTCTTTGGTGATTTCACTGATGAGTTTGTCAATAACAATGGCAGTCTGGGGATCAAGCCCGGAATTGGGTTCATCACAAAAAAGATAATCCGGGCTGTTGGCAATGGCCCGTGCAATGGCTACTCGTTTTTTCATCCCACCACTGATTTCGGCCGGATACAGATGGTTTGCATTAAGGATGTTAACCCTGTCAAGACAGAAATGGGCACGTTCGAGTTTTTCTTTTTTGGTCATGTTTTTGTTAAACATTTCCAGAGGAAAGATCACATTTTCTTCTACGGTAAGAGAGTCGAATAGTGCACTGCCCTGGAAAAGCATACCCATTTTTTTCCTCACACGGGTTCTTTGCCGGACCGACATGGCCGTAAAATTCATGTCATCATAAAAAATATCTCCCTCATCAGGCTCCAGCAATCCAACCAGGCATTTCATGAAAACAGTTTTGCCCGAACCGCTTTGTCCAATGATAAGGCTGGTCTTGCCTTTCTCAAAAGTGGTATCTACACCCTTCAGGACTTGCAGTTCTTCAAAGGATTTACGAAGGTCTTTGATTTGAATCATACAAGTAATATTTGGGTAAGTATAAGGTTGAAGAAAATAATATAGATGCTGCTAAAAACTACCGCTTTAGTGCTCGAATGTCCTACTTCAAGCGCTCCTCCGCGGGTAATGTATCCGAAATATCCGGAAATAGAGGCGATAAGAAAAGCAAAAACAACCGTTTTTATCATGGCATAAAAGACGTCATATTGCGAAAATTCAAATAATATACCATAGGTAAAATGGCTTAGAGGAATAACACCTGTTACATAGGTAGCAAGCCAGCCTCCGAAAACACCCAGAAAAATGCTGATAATCACCAGCATGGGATTGACAATCATGCTGGCCACAATTTTGGGCAAAATCAGATAACCTGAAGAATTAATTCCCATGACTTCCAGTGCGTCAATTTGTTCGGTTACCCGCATTGTACCAATCTCTGAAGCAATGCGCGAGCCTACTTTGCCCGCCAGGATAAGGCTGATAATGGTGGGAGAGAACTCCAGGATTATGGATTGTCGTGTGGCAAAACCCACCGCATAGATAGGTAGGAGAGGGTGGTCAGTATTAAAAGCCGTTTGAATGGTTACTACCGCACCCATAAAAACAGAAATGATGGCTACAATTCCCAGGCTTTGCAAACCCAGGTTGTCCATTTCTACAATAATCTTCTGCCGGTAAATCTTTGCGTTTTGCGGGCGACGCAAGATGGTTGCCAGCAGCATCAGATAACTGCCTATGTGATGAAAAAGCTGCATACAAGCGGGTTAAATTGATTCATAGGATTTATTACGGGTATTTTATTTCAGGCGAAATTACACATATTTTGTCTCTTTAATTTGTTGGTAGTCTTTTTGATATGTATTTTTAACAGATAAAAAAGTAAAGTGACCGTGGGAAACTTGCTTTGCACAGAGGTTTTCCGTTTGTCAACATGGGTTTTGGGTGAAATTAGTGAATCCGGTTTTTTTAGACAGACCTCCCGCCAGGTTAGAGTCGGCTGGCAGTTGGCCTTACCGGCCCTTTTTATGATTAAATACCAAACAAACCTGATACGCTTTTTCTTGTAATTAGAAAAAAATATGTAGGTTTGTAGAGCGTTAAATACGGCAAACTAATTATTCAGAAATCAGATAATCAGTGTTATATGCATTTTAAATGGAAAATCCGGTTGTTGCCGGTTTTACTTCTGCTAATATTTTTGTTTTCTTCCTGCTCGGTTTTGCGTGGACGCAAATGCGATTGTCCTCAGTGGAGCATGGAAGATGCTGATTTTGATTCTGAAACCGCTTTATTAGATGAACCTGCAGCATAAACAAATCCTTCAGCAATACTTCCCGGAAGAAACCATCGAACAGGTTGCTTCCATGCTCAAAAAACATGCTGTGCAGTTGAAAATAACCCGTGAAAGGGTTTCCAAACTGGGTGACTACCGACCTCCTGTTAAACACCATAGCCACAGAATTACCGTAAATGGCAACCTGGGTAAAGAACTTTTGTATCTTGTGTTTCTGCATGAAATGGCCCATTTACTCATCTGGATAAAATACGGCAGGAGTGTCAGTCCACATGGCGCTCAATGGAAGCAGGAGTTTGGCAGCATGCTCAGACATGCGGTTTACATGGGCTATATCCCGGAAAATCTGAAGAAACCCGTTGAAGCTTTTGCCGGAAATGTAAAAGCCACCTTTGCCGCCGATTCCCTGTTGTGGAAAAGCCTTAAATCGATGGATGGGCGACTTGCCGAAGAAATAACCGTTGAGGATATTCCCACCGATACTTTCTTCAGGGCAACCAATGGCCGGCTGTTTAAAAAAGAAGAAAAACTAAGAAAAAGATACAGGTGTTTTTGCCTCAATAATAACCGCCGGTATTTGTTTCACCCCATGGCTGTTATTGAGCCTGTAAAGAAAGAAGATATTCATAATTCAAACCTTAAAGTATATAACTGATGAATAACAATAACTATGCAGTGATAATGGCCGGTGGCGTGGGAGAACGTTTCTGGCCCATGAGCAAAGTAAGTCGTCCCAAACAGTTTATCGATATCCTGGGTACCGGAAAAACCCTGATACAACAAACCTACGAGAGGTTTTTGCGGGTTTGCAATAAGGAGAATATTTACATTGTTACCAATAAAATATACCGGGAACTGGTTCTTTCACAGTTGGAGGGAATAGGTGAGCATCAGGTTATTTGTGAACCTGCGCGTAAAAATACAGGCCCCTGTATTGCTTATGCAGCGCATAAAATTCACGCACTCAATCCCAATGCTGTCATGGTGGTGGCCCCTTCGGATCATATTATCCTTAAAGAAGATATTTTTAGTGATATTATCAGCGCCGCATTGAAAGAAGCAGAAAACTCAGATAATTTTTATACTTTGGGCATCAAGCCTTCACGGCCCGACACCGGGTATGGGTATATCCAGTTTGTGGCAGATACCCGTTTCGACAATCACGATTTGCTGCGCAAAGTGAAAACCTTTACCGAAAAACCCAATGAAGAGCTGGCCCGTTCTTTTTTGCAAAGCGGTGACTTTTTGTGGAACAGCGGGATTTTTATCTGGTCTTCAAAGTCCATTATAGATGCATTCGAAAAATTCCAGCCCGAAATCAGTTACGTTTTTCAGAAAGCCAGAGATTTGTACAACACTCCAGAGGAGACGGATTACATTGATCACGCTTATCCGGCGTGTAAGAGCATTTCTATTGATTATGCCATCATGGAAAAGGCCGATAATGTGCATGTCTTTATTTCTGATTTTGGATGGTCAGACCTGGGAACCTGGGGCTCACTGTTTGAGGCGATGGACAAAGACGAGGATGACAACGCAATAAGCGGTGAGAATGTCATGTTGTATGACACTTCAGGTTGTATTGTAAATGTTCCCGATGATAAACTGGTGGTAATGCAGGGTATGAAGGATTTTATTGTTTCGGAGTATGAAAATTCACTGCTCATCTGCCATAAAAGCCAGGAGCAGCAAATCAGAAAGTTTGTCAATGATATTAAAATTACCCGGGGTGAGAATTTCCTCTAAAGACTCAACCCGTTTTTTATATTCAAATCAATTTATTAATTAAATCAAAACATGATAAAAAAAACAGCAATACTGGCTATTGTTTTCCTGCTGGCCATCGCACGCCCTGGGAAAGCTGATGAAGGGATGTGGCTTCCCTTCCTGATTAACGACATGCTCTATGAGCAAATGGAAGAAATGGGACTGGAATTGACCCGGGAACAAATCTTCAGTTTTAATGATTCCAGCATCAAAGATGCCATTGTAAGTTTTGGTGGTGGATGTACGGCAGAAATCATATCCGATAAAGGACTTTTGCTAACCAATCACCATTGTGGGTATGGCAGAATTCAGTACCACAGTACCCCTGAAAATGACATCCTCACCGATGGCTTCTGGGCTATGAACCTGGAAGAAGAATTGCCCAACCCGGGGCTGTTTGTACGTTTTCTGGTGGCTGTAACTGATGTAACAGATGAGTTCAGCAAAGAGTTAAATGATGAAATGACCCTTGAAGAACGTAACCGGATCATTAAAGAAATTTCCGAACGACTGGTAAAAGAGGCGAAAGAAGGAAACCATTACACAGCCAATGTGCGTCCCATGTTTGCGGGCAATGAATTCTATCTTTTCACCTACGAACGTTTTGACGATGTAAGACTGGTGGGAACGCCCCCCTCGTCTATTGGCAAGTATGGTGGAGACACCGACAACTGGATGTGGCCCCGTCATACCGGCGATTTTTCTCTGTTCAGGGTATATACAGCGCCCGATGGTTCTCCGGCAGAATACCACGAAGACAACATCCCCTTGCAACCCAAACATCACTTACCTGTTTCCATTAAAGGTGTAGAAGAAGGAGATTTTGCTATGGTGCTGGGTTTTCCCGGTTCTACCGACAGGTACCTCACCTCCTACGGAATTGATTATAAACTCAAAACGGAGCTCCCCATTCGCATTGATATCCGCCGCCAGAAACTCGATATTATTGAATCTGCCATGGCCGAAAGCGATGAAGTCCGCATCATGTATGCTTCCAGACAATCAGGTATTGCCAATTACTGGAAGAATTTCATTGGAATGAGCAACGCCCTCGAACGCAACAGAGTGGCTGACTCCAAAAGAGAAACAGAAGAAGCATTTGTAGACTGGGTAGCGGAAGACCCCAGCCGTGTTGCTCAGTATGGTGAGGTGATGAACATGTTCACCTCAGCTTATGATGGGTACGATGGGTTTGAAGCTTTTAACTATATTTACTGGGAAGCCATTGCCAGCGGACCCGATGCTGTTCGTATTGCAGGATCCTTCCGGAAACTTGAGGAGCTGCTGGAAGAAAAAGCTTCAGACGAAAAGATTGAGGAAGAAACAAAAAGACTTAAAGGGTTTATTGACAGGTTTTACCGAAATTACAGCATGGATGTGGACAAACAAATGTGGGCTGCCATGATGCAAACCTATTACCTGAATGTTCCTGAAAACCTGAGACCTGAAATATTTAATGAGGTAATCCGGAAATTCAAAGGAGATTTTAATCGTTTTGCAGATGAAGTTTACAAAAAATCTGTTTTTGTTTCTCCTTCTGCATTGGAGAAGTTTCTTGACAATCCTTCTTTGAAAACCCTGCAGAAGGACTGGGCGTTCAGAATGGCAACAGCGCTGAATGAACAAGCCTCTGAAGTAAGAAAGCAGATGGCTGAGTATGATGCCACTCTGGAAAAAGCCAGGCGTTTGTTTATAAGAGGGCTCAGGGAGATGGATCCGGAAGGAATGTTTTATCCTGATGCCAACAGTACCATGCGATTTACTTTTGGTTCGGTCCGGGGCTACTGGCCTTCCGATGCTGTTTATTTTGACTATGTTACTACCCTGGAAGGTGTCATGGAAAAAGAAGACCCGAATCATCATGAGTTTGTGGTTCCGGAGAAACTATCTGAGCTTCATCAGGATGCTGATTACGGCGAATATGGCAGCGAAGAAACCGTAATTGTGAATTTCATCTCTGATAATGATATTACCGGAGGAAACTCAGGCAGTCCCGTACTCGACGGTCAGGGCAATCTTATCGGTCTTGCCTTCGATGGTAACTGGGAAGCCATGAGCGGTGATATTTTGTTCGAAAACCAGATGCAGCGTTGTATCAATGTGGATGCCCGCTACATTCTGTTTGTTATTGACAAGTTTGCCGGTGCGGGTCATTTGATAGAGGAAATGACCATTGTCAGGTAAGTAGATTTTTTAGTAAAGCAAATGAAAAGGGCTGCCGGTATTTACCGACAGCCCTTTTCATTAGTGTTGCTCTTAATTAGTGTCAGCAAGAAAACTCATTTTTTTTTGAGAGTGCTTGATAAGAAAGCGTCAAGTGCAAGGCGGGCGATGGATGAAAAACAGGAGTTTACTTTTCGTAAAT